>JAKSCP010000085.1 GCA_022360535.1 Pseudomonadales bacterium
AGAAGACGGAGATCAGGCTTTCGAAAAAGGAATTGAAATCACGACTTGGGAATTTACGGAAAGAGCTGAAGTTATAAATGACCATTGCGGAATGCAAACTGACGCAACCAGCTCGAAAATCACCCACAATTTGCGTGGTTTGAGGACTGGAAATTTGGGAAAATGACCCCATATCTAAGTATTGTAGGCCAGTTAATCAGATCAATAATGGCTCGCCGCTAAGCAAGGAGACAAATCATGGAATTTGCACTTCTCTATTGGCATTGGATTGTGCTTGGAATCGCTTTAACCCTTTCTGAAATATTTATCGGATCGTTCTTTATATTTTGGTTTGGTGTATCCGCCATCCTGGTTGGATTAATTCTTTTACCCTTTCCCGCCATCTCCGTCGCAGCGCAAGTTGTGATATGGGCATTGTTGTCCGGTGCATTCGCTCTAGCTTGGTTCAAATATTTGAAGCCACTTTCCATTGACAGGACAAAAGCTGGTCTTTCCAAAGAAGCACTGTTAGGTCAAATCGGACAAGTCATTTCACCTCCCAATGGAGACAAGCGAGGAATGATCAGATTTCCTGCACCGGTTCTCGGTTCAGATGAATGGTTGATTATTTCCGATGATTCTTTAGAGGTCGGTGACCGAGTCAGTGTGGCCGAACTTTCGGGAAATTCGCTTATCGTAAGAAAAGCTTAAGCGATCTTCATTAGGCAAGCTACAGAAGGAGCCTCACTATGGAACCAGGATTTATATTAGCCATTGCCGTATTCTTTTTTCTATTAATTACTGTTGCCCAGGGGGTGCGCCAGGTACCTCAGGGATTCAAGTGGGTAGTGCAACGGCTTGGTAAGTACCACAGCTCACTGAACCCTGGGCTTAACTTCATTATTCCCTACATCGACAGCATTGCATACAAGGTAACTACCAAAGACATCGTTCTGGATATTCCTTCCCAGGAAGTGATCACCAAGGACAACGCGGTACTGGTAACCAATGCGGTCGCCTATATCAATATTGTGTCTCCTGAGAAGGCTGTATACGGTGTTGAGAATTATGTCATTGCAATTCAGACACTGGTGCAAACATCACTACGTTCGATTATTGGTGAGATGAGTCTTGATGATGCCCTGTCTTCCCGGGATCACATCAAGGCCAAGCTCAAGGCCGCCATCTCTGATGACATCTCCGATTGGGGTATTACGCTAAAGACCGTAGAGATTCAGGACATCAATCCGTCGGGTACCATGCAACAGGCGATGGAAGAGCAAGCCGCTGCCGAGCGCGCCAGGCGCGCGACTGTTACCAGAGCGGACGGTGACAAGCAGGCCGCAATTCTGCAGGCTGAGGGTGAGTTGGAAGCTTCCAAGCGAGAAGCTGAGGCGCAAGTTATTCTGGCTCAGGCCAGTAAGCGCGCGATCGGTCTGGTGACCGAAGCAATCGGTGAAAAGGAATTGCCGGTGGTGTATCTGCTTGGTGAGAAGTACATCTCTTCGCTACAGAATCTTTCCGAATCTGATAACTCGAAGTTTGTGGTTTTCCCGGCGGACATTCCGGCAGCCCTGCAAGGAATGATGGGTAAGCGCTAGAACTCTCGATAGCGCCTTTATCACCCATCTAATTTTCGATACTTGATACGAGTCGGCTGATTATCACCGACTCGTTTCTTATAGTCTGCTTCGTAATCCGAATAGTTCCCTTCGTGCCACACCACCTGACTGTCACCCTCGAATGCCAGGATGTGGGTGCAGATTCGGTCAAGAAACCATCGGTCGTGAGAGACCACGATTACGCAGCCAGGGAATGCCAGCAGGGCTTCCTCCAGCGCTCGTAAAGTTTCCACGTCGAGATCATTGGTGGGTTCGTCCAGCAGCAGGACATTGCCCCCTTTTTTGAGCAGCTTCGCCATGTGCAAGCGATTACGCTCACCGCCGGAGAGATCTTTAACGTGTTTCTGCTGATCACCGCCGCGGAAATTGAAGCGACTGGCATAGGCTCTCGACGCGATTTCGTATTTACCGATGTGGATGATGTCCTGTTCGTCGGAAATTTCCTGCCAGACAGTATTTTCTCCATTCAGGGTGTCGCGGCTCTGGTCCACGTAGGCGAGATCGACCGTTTCTCCCAGTTCAATAGAACCACTATCTGGTTGTTCATTCCCTACCAGCATGCGAAGGAATGTGGTCTTACCGGCACCGTTGCCACCGATAATGCCGACAATGCTTCCTTTTGGCACCGAGAAGCTCAGATTGTCGATCAATACGCGATCGCCAAATCCCTTGCTGAGATTCTTTACCTCAATTACTTTATCCCCCAATCTCTCCCCGGGTGGGATGTACAATTCCTGGGTTTCATTGCGTTGCTGAAAATCTCTGGAATTCAATTCTTCGAAGCGTGCAATTCGTGCCTTGCTCTTGGATTGGCGCCCTTTCGGGTTTGCCCGAACCCACTCCAATTCAGATTTGATGGTGCGCTCTCGAGCGGCTTCTTGTTTTTCTTCTACCTCTAATCGTTTTTCCTTGGCCTCCAGCCAGGCGCTGTAGTTACCTTCGTAAGGAATGCCGTGGCCCCGGTCCAGTTCCAAAATCCAGCCAGCAGCGTTATCGAGGAAGTAACGATCGTGGGTAATGGCAACTACAGTCCCAGGGTATTCCTGTAAAAACCTTTCGAGCCAGGCCACACTCTCTGCATCCAGATGGTTAGTCGGCTCATCCAGCAGCAACATGTCAGGTTTTGAGAGCAGCAGACGGCATAAGGCCACCCGGCGTCTTTCACCACCAGAGAGTTTCGCGACTTCAGATTCCCAGGCAGGTAGTCGCAACGCATCGGCCGCTACTTCCAGAGTGCGCTCGATCTGCCACCCATCCACGGCATCGATCTTGTTTTGCAGCTCACCCTGTTTCTCCAATAACGAATTCATTTCGTCATCGCTCATGGGTTCGGCAAACTTGTCACTAATCGCATTGAACTCGTTGACCAGGTCGATGACTTGTTTGACGCCTTGCTCAACATTGCCACGCACATCCAGGTCGTCGTCAAGTTCGGGTTCCTGTGGGAGATAGCCAATATTGATACCGGGCTGCGGGCGCGCTTCTCCATTAATCTCGGTATCGATGCCGGCCATGATGCGCAGCAAGGTAGATTTGCCGGCACCGTTGAGCCCTAACACGCCTATCTTGGCACCTGGGAAAAAGGAGAGTGAGATATCTTTCAGAATCTCCCGTTTCGGTGGCACCACTTTACCAACGCGATTCATGGTGTAGACGAATTGAGCCATTGAGTGTTCGTTCCTGGTGAAAAAATGAGGGCGCTATTATGGCATAGCATTAGCGGGCAGCTCACGGGAGATATGGGCAAAAAACGCAATATATTGGGTTATATGACTCAACATATTGATGCTGAGCGGGCAACCTTCAGGTAGAATAGCGCCTTCAAAATTTCCAGCCCAGCTACCGGAGTGAGAGTTAGATGTTCAAAACCGATATCAGCCTATCTGAATTCGACCCAGAGATAAGCGCAGCTATCGAAGCCGAAAAAGTCCGCCAGGAAGAACATATCGAACTCATTGCGTCGGAAAATCACACCAGCCCTTTCGTTATGGAAGCTCAGGGATCGGTGCTGACAAACAAATACGCGGAAGGTTATCCCCGTAAGCGCTATTACGGTGGTTGTGAAAACGTCGACGTCGTTGAAGAAGTCGCGATTGCAAGAGCCAAAGAGCTGTTCAATGCTGATTATGCCAATGTGCAGCCCCACTCCGGGTCGCAGGCCAACGCTGCAGTGTATATGGCACTGGCCAAACCTGGTGACACTGTCCTGGGCATGAGTCTTGCCGATGGTGGCCACCTTACCCACGGAGCCAGTGTCAGTTTTTCCGGGCGCATCTACAACGCGGTGCAATATGGCTTGAACAGCGAAACAGGTGAGATCGACTACGATCAGGTTAATGCTCTGGCCCAGGAGCATAAACCACGAATCATCATGGCCGGATTCTCGGCCTATTCCCGCGTTATTGATTGGCAAAAGTTTCGGGATATTGCTGATAGCGTTGGAGCCTACTTTGTCGTAGATATGGCTCATGTATCGGGCTTGATTGCGGCGGGTGTCTATCCCAGCCCGGTGAATATCGCTGATGTGACCACGTCAACTACCCATAAAACTCTACGTGGGCCAAGAGGCGGCATCATCCTGGCCCGTGCCAACGAAGAGCTTGAGAAAAAACTGAACTTCGCGGTTTTCCCGGAGAGCCAAGGTGGACCGCTCATGCATGTGATCGCTGCCAAAGCGGTGTGTTTTAAAGAGGCAATGAGCGACGATTTCAAGGCTTATCAACAACAGGTTGTTAAGAACGCACAAGTCATGGCGCAAACATTTATCGATCGCAACTATGATGTGGTATCGAATGGCACTGACGATCACTTGTTCCTATTGAGCCTGATTCGACAGGGCATCACTGGAAAGGATGCTGACGCCGCATTGGATCGAGCCAACATCACAGTGAACAAAAATGCCGTGCCCAATGATCCAAATCCACCGTTTGTTACCAGCGGATTACGGATTGGCACACCTGCTATAACCACTCGCGGTTTTGGTGAAGAGGAATGCGCAACATTGTCGACTTGGATGTGCGATATCCTTGATGACTTAAGCAATGAAGCGAAAATAGAAGAAGTTAAGCAAAGTGTATTGGCCCTCTGTTCGCGTTTTCCTGTCTACCAATAAAAAAAGAATAAAAAGACTGTAAAAGAGTTTAACTATGCATTGCCCTTTTTGTGGTGCGATAGACACCAAGGTCATCGATTCCCGTTTAGTCTCTGAAGGTAATCATGTGAGGCGACGTCGGGAGTGCATTACCTGTGAAGAGCGTTTCACAACTTATGAGTCCGCCGAACTAGTAATGCCTCGTATCATCAAGCAAGATGGGATTCGAGAGCCATTTAATGAGGATAAGTTACTTGCCGGCCTCAACAAGGCTCTGGAAAAAAGACCAGTTAGCATTGAACGAGTAGAAGAAGCAGTCAACCGCATCAAAGCGACACTGAGATCAACAGGTGAGCGCGAGATTCAATCTCGAGATGTCGGTGAACAGGTAATGAAGGAATTGCGAGGCCTCGACGAAGTGGCATTTGTTCGCTTTGCCTCGGTGTACCGCAGTTTCAAGGACCTCAACGAGTTTCGCGAAGAAATCGATCGCCTGTCGAAAGACACTTCAGACTAATACCCCTACCAATAATCAGCCTAAAATCACCTCCTGGGGCAGTCCAATTGATTGCCCAATTCTGCTATTATCCCTGTCCCTGAGCTGGTTGCCGGCTAAGTAGCCACCACTGGTTCCAGATCACCCCTCCGAACTTCTATTGCAATGAAGAGTGTGCATAACACAGAACTAGATGAGTCAGTTATTGACTGGCCAGTCCATATGCAGCGGGCATTGGATATCGCGTGTAATGTCATTGCGGCGAATCCCAATCCTCGCGTTGGATGCGTGATCACTAATAACAACACCGTGGTTGCAGAAGGCTGGCATATCGCGGCAGGCCATCCACATGCTGAGGCAATGGCTTTGGGAAGTGCTCAGGCTGCTGTGGCAGGAGGGACAGCCTTTGTCTCTCTTGAGCCATGCAACCATCTGGGCAGAACCGGACCTTGTTCCGAGGCGTTGATAGAAGCAGGCATTAGCACTGTAGTGATAGCGATGAACGATCCTAATCCCAGGGTTGCCGGGCAAGGTGTGCGCAGATTGGAAGAGGCAGGCATCGAGGTGTTTCAACTCAAAGACTTCGAGCTACCCGCTCAGCGGATCAACCCAGGTTTCATAACCCGGCATCAAACAGGTAGACCTTTCGTCAGAATGAAGTTGGCAATGAGTATGGATGGGCGTACTGCATTGTCCAACGGCGAGAGCAAATGGATTACCGGGGCTGCTGCCCGCGCAGATGTACAGAAGCTACGTGCTGCAAGCAGTGCAATCGTTACCGGCTCTGGTACTGTGCTCGCGGACGATCCTCGCTTGAACGTTCGGGTAGAGGAGATGGATCTAAGTGAAGCCCAGCTGATTAGTAACGAAGAGTCCCTAAAAATTCAGCCACTGAAAGTAATTCTGGATAGCAATCTAAGAACACCCGAAACCGCCAGGATATTGCAAAGCGGTAAAACAATTATTTTTACTGCGAGCGCAGATTCTACTAGTCAATTTGCTACAGCAAATGATGTGGAAGTCCGCAACTGTAGCAACGACGCTGATCCCAATGCATCAGGAGTAGAGCTGCATTCTGTGTTAGAATCTCTCGCCGCCGAATTTGAGTGTAATGATGTGCTACTGGAGGCAGGTCCCACACTTTGCGGATCTTTCCTGAAAGCAGATTTGGTGGACGAGTTGGTGCTCTATGTGGCACCAAAGCTTTTGGGTAGCGATGCTAAAGCGCTTTTAAACTTAACCGGCATTGAGTCTATGGATGATGCACTGGACTTTAGCATCACTGAACTCTGCCAGATTGGCGAAGACATCAAAGTGGTATTGCGGCCACAGAAAGTCTAATCGCATTTTGTTGATCATGTTTACCGGTATTATCGAAGCTATTGGCTCAATAGAGAGTCTGGTGGAAACAGATTCCGATTGGCGTTTAACGATTTCCACGGGAAAGTTAGACCTGGGTGATGTAAAACTGGGCGACAGTATTGCCGTCAGTGGATGCTGCCTGACGGTAGTGGAGTTGGCTGAACAGGGATTCGCTGCTGACGTTTCAGGCGAAACATTACGGTGTACAACATTAGGTGAGTTGAAGCCTGGCATGAAAGTGAATCTTGAAAAAGCCATGCTGGCGACGGACCGGTTTGGCGGGCATATTGTCAGTGGTCATGTGGATGGTGTGGGGGCACTTCTATCGATGACACCTGAGGGAGGCAGTCAGCGTCTGGAGTTCGAGATGCCTAAGGAGCTGTCCAGGTATGTTGCAGCGAAGGGTTCTATCTGTATCGATGGCACTAGCCTGACAGTAAATCAGGTTGTTGGAAATACTTTTACCATTAATGTGATCCCCCATACCCAACAGGAAACAGTCATAGGGATGTACGCAGCCGGGCAAAAGGTTAACCTGGAAGTGGATGTGGTTGCCCGATATCTTGAGCGGCTGAATGCTGACGATCAAGATGCGGCTATAAGCGAACAGTTTCTGGAAGAACATGGGTTCAAATCATCACAGCAGGCCTGATCAATGGAACTGAATTCAATAGAAGAGATCATCGATGATATTCGCCAGGGCAAGATGGTGATTCTCATGGACGATGAAGATCGGGAAAACGAAGGTGATCTCATTATCGCTGCTGAACGCGTGCGCACAGAAGATATCAA
>JAKSCP010000084.1 GCA_022360535.1 Pseudomonadales bacterium
ATAAAATCATACATGAGCATCAAAAGTAGCGGCCCGACGAAGTATGAGAGTGTCTAAAACTCCCAGGCGCCTGATTTTTACATCATGCCGCCCATTCCTCCCATATCCGGCATCCCACCACCAGCAGGCATTGCAGGCGCATCAGCCGGTAGTTCAGAGACCATAGCTTCGGTAGTGATCATTAGACCAGCCACGGAACCAGCAGCCTGCAATGCAGTGCGGGTCACTTTGGCTGGGTCGATAATACCCATATCCAGCATGTCACCGTATTCACCAGTCGCTGCGTTAAAACCGAAGTTACCTTCACCGGCTTTAACCTTATCCAACACCACTGAGCCTTCTTCACCAGCGTTCTCAACGATCTGACGCAGAGGTGCAGTTACCGCCTTAAGCAGCAAACCGATACCAACGTTCTGGTCTTCGTTATCGCCTTGCAGACCTTCAATCTTTTGCAGAGCTCGCACTAAGGCAACACCACCACCGGGTACAACGCCTTCTTCGTTGGCAGCACGAGTAGAATGCAACGCGTCTTCAACGCGAGCCTTCTTCTCTTTCATTTCGATTTCAGTGCCGGCACCGACCTTGATCACCGCCACACCGCCGGCCAGCTTAGCCACACGCTCTTGCAGTTTTTCACGATCGTAATCGGAAGAAGTTTCTTCGATTTGGGCACGAATCTGATTCACTCGACCTTCGATGTTTTGCGCATTGCCCGCTCCATCGATGATAGTCGTGTTTTCTTTGCTGATCTGAACACGCTTTGCACTACCCAGATCTTCAACAGTAGCCCCTTCCAGGCTTAAGCCGACTTCTTCTGAAATGACAGTACCGCCAGTGAGAATAGCGATATCTTCCAGCATCGCCTTGCGACGATCACCAAAACCTGGTGCCTTGACTGCAGCGACTTTAACGATACCGCGCATGTTATTTACAACCAGGGTAGCCAGAGCCTCGCCTTCAACGTCCTCGGCGATAACCAGCAATGGACGGCCCGCCTTTGCTACGTTCTCCAATAGAGGCAACATGTCACGAATGTTGGAGATCTTCTTGTCAAACAACAGAATCAGCGGATTCTCAAGATCAGCCATCATATTGTCTTGGTTGTTGATGAAGTAAGCAGACAGATAACCGCGATCAAACTGCATACCTTCAACAACGTCCAGTTCATTTTCTAAACCAGAACCATCTTCAACGGTGATAACACCTTCTTTACCGACCTTGTCCATAGCGTCAGCAATGATCTGACCAACTTCCTCGTCGGAATTAGCAGAGATGGTACCCACTTGTGCGATGGACTTGGAATCCTTACAAGGAGTGGACAGGCTGCTCACTTCAGCAACAAGTGAAGTAACCGCCTTGTCGATGCCTCGCTTGAGGTCCATAGGGTTCATACCAGCGGCAACTGACTTCAGCCCTTCATTCAGGATAGATTGAGCCAGTACGGTTGCGGTGGTAGTTCCGTCACCAGCAACGTCTGAAGTCTGAGAAGCGACTTCTTTTACCATTTGAGCGCCCATGTTTTCGAACTTATCTTCCAGTTCGATTTCTTTCGCTACTGATACACCGTCTTTAGTTACGGTAGGGGCGCCGAAAGACTTATCCAATACAACGTTTCGGCCTTTAGGTCCGAGAGTTACTTTAACGGCGTCAGCAAGTACGTTTACACCTGCCAATAGTTTCTGACGCGCTGAATCGCCAAATTTTACGTCTTTAGCCATTTCTAAAATTCCTGTCTTTTTTCAATGATCTCGTGTGTCAATTTTCTACGTTTAAGTGTTCAAACCTTTAATTAAGATTCGATAACTCCGTAAATTTCACTTTCGCTAAGAATGAGTAACTCTTCTTCGCCAATTTTTACTGTGTTGCTGGAATACTTACCAAACACAACTGTATCGCCAACTTTCACATCAACAGGTTGAGTTTCACCGTTTTCCTGGCGCTTACCTGGACCGACAGCTACTACTTCACCTTGCGCTGGCTTTTCAGTAGCAGATCCCGGCAGCACGATGCCTCCCGCTGTTGTTGTTTCTTCTTCCGTGCGTCTGACGACG
This sequence comes from Pseudomonadales bacterium, assembly GCA_022360535.1. Lineage (GTDB taxonomy): Bacteria > Pseudomonadota > Gammaproteobacteria > Pseudomonadales > Pseudohongiellaceae > UBA9145. Next base: position 2,052 of record JAKSCP010000084.1, read on the forward strand.
ACACGATCTTGCAAAGGCCGGATATTCATTTCAAATCACTCCTGAATCCTAAGATTTGATTAAAAACACCAAATAGAAAATAGGGGCCTTCTCTGCTGAAGCCGCAGAGATCAACCTCTCCTCTCAAATTAACACTGCCGTGGACTTCTTAAGGTCACTGACAGCGACTCATGATGTACCGCTTTATGGGGATCAACGCCGAGATTTCAACACCAATTAGCCATCTGCAATGGATTTTTTTTGCCCATTGCAAGCTAATGGCTATATCTCTTTGTTTTATATGGAATTAATGAGAACAGGCTAGCGCTGATCTGAGTCAGATTCGGGCCTATCCAGCTTGGAATCGGGCTGCTTCGAGTACTCTCCCTCGTACACATTGCCATGCCCTGAGGGCGGCGGCCGGGAATTTGACCAGGTTTGGAATCCACCGGCCCCTGCTCCCATGCTGGTCACGACACCAGCCCTGATAATTCGTCGTGCCAACGGTCTTCGCAACGGCCCCGATAGCAGCACAAACCCGATGGTGTCGGTAAGAAATCCCGGCGTCAGCAATAAGGCGCCGGCAGCGGCCAGCATCATGCCTTCGATGATTTCCTGAGCAGGCAACTCTCCTGACTCGAGCCGCGTTCGCGCCCGTAGTAAGGTGGAAAACCCCTGCTGTTTCAGGATCTGAATCCCAATAACCGCAGTGAGTACGACCAGCGCCAAGGTCCAAAGGCCCCCGATGCGGTCACTCACTTCGAAGAGCAGCAGCATCTCCACTAATGGAACTGTCAGAAAGGCGAGAAACAGAAATCGCACTTAAGTCTCCTGTTCATTTCGTAGCTACGACTCTATGATGATGAGCCTACTATGAATGCGCACCCGGACGCAGCGTACTCTCGATGACTAACCAGGAACGGATTTGGCAAGTTGTACATCAAATTCCTCGCGGCAAGGTTGCAAGCTATGGGCAAGTTGCAAAACTAGCAGAATTGCCCGGTTATGCTAGATATGTGGGCTATGTCATGAAAAATCTACCGGCCGGTACCAAATTGCCCTGGCACCGAGTCGTCAACTCCCAGGGCCGAATATCATTCCCAAGAAACAGTTCCTCCTACCAGCGACAGAAGACTCTACTGGAAAAAGAAGGCGTGGTATTTATAAAAGGAAAATTTTCGATGAAAGAGTTTGGATGGCTTCAGGATGAAATCTGAGTAGCTGTGCTTTCAGAATAACTTTCCATTAGTTTTCCTACCCACAATAACAGACAAAGTCCCGGCACTACCATCAAGGTAGTGAGCACGAAAAAAATCACCCAATCTCCGTTGAGAAAGTCGATTACAAAGCCGCTGCCGGCAGCCAGAGTAGTACGGCCAAAGTTTGAGATTGATGCCATCAGTGCATACTGTGTTCCTGTATAGGTGCGACTGGTGAAATACGAGATGAATGAGATGAACGCAACCGCAGCGAACGCCTGGAAAAAGTTGTCGATGAGCAACGTAAGCATTAACAGATTTACATTAGGCCCAACAATGGCAATCACAGCGAATAATAGATTTGCCCCAGCCATTGCTATGCCGGCCACAAACAAGCCACGAATGACACCATAGTGGGTATTGATCATGGCACCAAGTATTGAGTACACCACAGTCATCAAGCCACCGAAGAATTGCTGGTAAAAACCTATCTGGTCCCGGGTAAATCCCACTTCAACATAAAAAACCAGAGACATCCGCCCTAACATGGCTTCTCCCAATCGGAACACCACAAGTAGCAGAAGGATCGACACAGCCAGTTGCATCCCACAACGCTGGAAGAATTCACGAAACGGATTTACAACAAAATTAACAAACCATTCGCTGACGCTGTGAATTCTGTCGCTGCCATCTTGCCCAGCTGTGAGCACTTCGCTTTCCGGTTTCGGGGTCAGCAGGGCAAGCAAGACCAATATCAGGTAAATTCCAATCATGCTCCGATACACCATAGGCCAGGACATGCCTATGGACTCACCACCCAGAGCCAGTGCAGTAGCCCCACCGATAAATGTCCAACCCGCATAGAAGCCAGCCGTGTTCATGGCCGCCGCATAGGGCATCTTGGCGTCCATTTCCTCTTTGGCAAAAATATTGATTCGATAAGCATCAATAGAGATGTCTTGGGTGGCCGAGAGCACTGCGATCATGAATGCCAGCAAACTCACTGCCAGCAAGTTCTCCGACGGAGAAGTTAGACTGATCAGGCCGATGCAAAGCGCAATCAAACATTGGCACAAGATAATCCAGGAGCGCCGCTGCCCGAAGCGGGGGTACAGCAAGGGCAGCCTGAGCCGATCAACAAAAGGCGCCCAGGTCCAATTGATTGCATAAACGGTCGCAATGGCACTTATAAACCCTATGGTGGAGCGAGAAAAACCGGATTCCTGCAACCAGAGCGTGAGAATCGTGCCATGTAATACCCAGGGAAAGCCCTGGATAAAGCCAAACAACAGGACCGCTAGAAATCGCTTATCTTTGAGCTCTTTTAAGGATTGTCTGTAAGAAAGTGTTTGCAAACTCTGTCTGATGTCGCCAGTAGATGGATTGATCGAATCGTTTTTCTACTAATCCCGGAAATTGTCATATTGCAATGGAATATCGAGTTTCGCATCCTTTAACATTGCGATAACGTTCTGCAAGTCGTCTCTTTTCTTCCCTGTTACCCGCAGCTTATCTCCTTGAATGGCAGTCTGTACTTTCATTTTGGTTTCTTTGACCATTTTGACAATCTTACGCGCAATTTCAGATTCGATGCCTTGTTGAACTTTTACGTTCATTACGGCCTTCTGGCCGGTCACTTCTACTTCGCCCTCTTTCAACGCTTTAAGATCAACACCACGTTTCACGAGCTTGCCACGGAGAATGTCCAGCATCTGGTGGACCTGAAAATCCACTTCCGCGGAAACCGTTATATCTGAGGAATCAGTCAGGGAAAATTTTGCATCCACACCTTTGAAATCAAATCGATTTCCGACTTCACGGTTGGCTTGATCCAGTGCGTTGTTGATTTCGTGAAGATCTACTTCAGAAACGATGTCGAATGAAGGCATTTGGGTACTCTCTCCTTTCAATAGTTAGCGGTTGAAATACCAACAACTAAAGGAGTCTAGCACGCCCCAGGACCGGGCAGAAATCAATGCATGGAAGGAAGACAGGAAAGCGCACAGCCTCGGCACACGATTCTCGAATAGGTGCCGACTCAGGAATAACCCTATTATAAGTGTTATAAGATCAAGTGCCGGATATCGCCAAGCACCTTCACCAAAAAGTCAGCAAACATCCCACCGTCGACACCATTTACCGCTTTATGGTCATAACTAAGTGTTAAAGGAAGCATTTTGCGTGGCTGAAATTCACCATCAATATAGACAGGCTTAATGTCGGTCTTGGCAACACCGAGAATTGCAACTTCTGGCGCATTGATAATCGGGATGAAACCGGTACCACCGATCGCTCCCAGACTTGAAATGGTGATGCAGGCGCCCTGCATTTCTTCCATGGAAAGTTTACGATCTCTTGCCTTGGTGCTCAGCTCAATGACTTCTTCCGCCAGATCCCAGAT
>JAKSCP010000199.1 GCA_022360535.1 Pseudomonadales bacterium
CCCTAACAACTACGAGCGCTTTTTAGTAGGTGCCAACACCATTACGATTTGGCGACCTTCCATCTTGGGTTCCTGTTCTACAGTGCCGTATTCCGCCAAATCTTCTTTAATGCGTTCAACGAGCTCCTGCCCAAGATGTTGATGGGCTAACTCACGACCGCGGAATCGCAATGACACCTTGGCCTTGTCCCCATCTGACAGGAAACGTATCAGGTTGCGTAGTTTGACCTGATAATCCCCTTCTTCCGTCCCTGGTCGAAACTTGATCTCTTTAACATGAACACGACGCTGCTTTTTCTTGTTAGCAGCCTTCTGCTTCTTGAGATCGAATATGTGTTTGCCATAGTCCATGATCTTGCAGACTACAGGGTCTGCATCGGGTGCTATCAACACCAGATCAAGTTTGGCTTCTTCTGCTGCCGCTCGTGCTTCTGCTATAGGAACGACTCCCACTTGGGAACCATCCGCCCCCACCAGGCGCACTTCGTCAGCTTCAATAAATTCGTTGATCAGCGGCTTTTTGGCACTACTTCTCATAATAGGCGCGAGCGCTCTGACCCCTTGTTGGATACTGCAACGATGCTAATTCTCAAACTCCTTATTTAAGCTGCGCCTCTGTGCTCAGCTTGTTCATGCTCACTCCGGCCAAAACGGGCAACATCCTGGCTTAAGTGATTACAAAAGTCTTCGAATGTCATCGTTCCCAGGTCTTCACCTCCGCGCGTACGAACCGCTACCGTGCCGGATTCCACCTCTTTGTCACCTACCACGAGAAGATAGGGGACCTTCAGTAGAGTGTGCTCGCGGATTTTAAAGCCGATTTTCTCATTTCTCAAGTCAGATATGGCCCTAAACCCTTTATTTTTCAAGGATTCTTCTATTTTTAGGCAATAGTCGGACTGCTTGTCGGTGATATTCATCACCACTACCTGCTCCGGTGCCAGCCAGGCCGGGAATTTGCCTTCGAAATGCTCAATCAGAATCCCGATAAAGCGCTCCAATGAGCCAAACAAGGCGCGATGCAGCATGACCGGGCGCTTGCTGCGATCACCACTCTCGTCTACATAAGAGATATCGAAGCGTTCCGGCAGATTCATATCAACCTGCAAGGTACCGCATTGCCAGTCGCGGCCGATGGCATCCCGCAGCACAAACTCCAGTTTGGGGCCATAAAAGGCGCCCTCACCGGGGTACAGCACATACTCCAGTCCCATCGATTCCAGCGCATTAGTCAGCGCGCCTTCCAACTTGTCCCAGATTTCATCGCTGCCAATGCGCTTTTCAGGCCGTGTCGAAAGCTTGATGACCACTTCCTCGAAACCAAAATCTTTATAGATATCCAGCACGAGTGCGACCACGTCCATACACTCCTGCTCCATCTGAGATTCTGTGCAGTAAATATGTGCATCGTCCTGGGTGAAGTGACGTACACGCATCAAACCATGCAGTGCACCGGATGGCTCGTAGCGGTGAACTTTGCCAAACTCCGCCATCCGGAGTGGCAAATCGCGATAACTCTTCAGACCCTGCGCAAACATCGAAACCGACCCTGGGCAGTTCATCGGCTTCAATGCAAAGACTCGTTCGTCTTCAGTCTGTGTCGTGAACATGTGCTCACGGTAGTTAAACCAGTGCCCTGAGGTTTCCCACAAACTACGATCCATCACATCAGGCGTATTCACCTCGATGTAACCAGCGTCTTCCTGACGCTTACGCATGTAGTCCAATAGCTGTAGAAACAACTTCCACCCTTTGGGGTGCCAGAAAACTGAACCGGGAGCTTCTTCGCTCATATGGAACAGACCCAGCTGTTTGCCAAGTTTGCGGTGGTCGCGTTTTTCCGCTTCTTCCAGACGCTGCAGGTAGAGCTTCAGGTCTTTCTTAGATGGCCATGCTGTTCCGTAGATACGTTGCAGCATTTCGTTATTGGAATCTCCACGCCAGTAAGCACCCGCTACCGAAGTTAACTTGAAAGCCTTGAACTTGCCGGTACTGGGTACGTGGGGCCCGCGGCATAGGTCGATAAACTCTCCCTGACGGTAGAAGGACAAGTCCTCATCACCGGGGATAGATTCGATAATTTCAACCTTGTACTTCTCACCCATTTCTTCGAAAAGTTTTACCGCTTCAGGTCGGGACAGCACCGAACGTTCCACTTGCAGATCTTCTTTAACGATCTCTTCCATAGTTTTTTCGATGGCAGCCAAGTCTTCCGGAGTAAAAGGACGCTCGAAAGAAAAATCGTAGAAGAAACCATTGTCTATGACCGGACCGATGGTTACCTGAGCTTCCGGAAACAAACGCTGCACTGCTTGCGCCATGAGGTGAGCACAGGAATGCCGAATCACTTCCAGGCCATCGTCGTCCCGGTCAGTAATGATTGCGACTTCCGCATCGTTATTAACGGTGTAGGAGGTATCTACCAGCGTTCCATCTACGCGACCTGCAAGCGCCGCTTTCGCCAAACCTGGCCCTATGGATTCTGCTATACCGGCTACACTAACGGGTCCTTCGTAGTCCCGTTTGCTGCCGTCTGGTAGTGTAATTTGAGGCATTACTTTTTCCTTTCCGTTTGCCTGTCTAAACTGATTAGTTCTTTGAGTGGCATAAAAATCGCAAAGCAGTGCGATTCCATGCTCACACAAGTTAGGTGTTTGTTCGAAAAATTGAACGTGTCGATCTAAGGAATGGTAGGCACGACCAGAGTCGAACTGGTGACCTCTACCATGTCAAGGTAGCGCTCTAACCAACTGAGCTACGCGCCTGCTGCAACTACTCCCTTGGGAAAATCTGAAGCCTCAGGTGATCCCAGAAAAAGACAGGCGATTATAAGGAAAATCGCGCCCCTCTGTCGATGACTTTTAGCGCTGATTCATCAGAAAAACCCTATCAAGTCATTGCCTTAGCAAACTCTCCCGCAACTGAGCAATACGATCACGGGTCGCCGCCGCTTCCTCGAAGGCAAGATTCTTTGCCTGCTCATACATCTGTGTCTCAAGGGACTCGATTTCCTTCTTCACTTCACTCGGGTCAGTCAGGTTCAGGCGTGTATAGGCCCCACTCTTCTCCGCCACAGCACGACCGCGCTGACGGGAACGACTGCCAGGCGCTGCATAGGCGCCTTCCATGACGTCCAGCACTCGCTTTCTCACTCCGATTGGCGTGATATTGTGGTCTTCGTTGTATTCCAGCTGGGTATTTCGGCGACGGTTAGACTCGTCGATTGCGCGCTGCATGGAGCCGGTAATATCGTCCGCATACAGAATAGCTTTACCATTGAGGTTTCTGGCAGCACGGCCAATCGTTTGGATCAGCGATCGTTCTGATCGCAAAAAACCTTCCTTGTCTGCGTCGAAAACGGCGACTAAGGAAACTTCGGGTATATCGAGCCCTTCTCGCAATAGATTGATTCCAACCAGCACATCAAAATTGCCCAACCGAAGATCGCGAATAATTTCAGAACGCTCGACAGTATCGATGTCCGAATGCAGATAACGCACCCTGACATCATGCTCTGCCAAATAGTCAGTCAAGTCTTCTGCCATGCGTTTCGTCAAGACAGTGACCAGCACGCGCTCTTCCTGAGAGACGACGCGATGCACTTCAGACAGCAAGTCGTCCACCTGACTGGACGCCGGCCGCACTTCCAATTCAGGATCAACCAGACCAGTCGGCCTAACCACTTGCCGAACACGTTGACCCTCGTGCTCATCTTCATAAGGGCCAGGAGTGGCAGACACGAATATGATCTGAGGAGTTAAGGATTCCCACTCTTCGAAGCGAAGCGGGCGATTGTCCAAGGCAGAAGGTAGTCGAAAACCGTACTCAACCAGTGTTTCCTTGCGGGACCGATCGCCCTTAAACATCGCGCCCAGTTGAGGAATGGACACGTGGGACTCATCGGCCACCACAAGAGCATTAGGTGGTAAGTAATCATAGAGCGTGGGCGGAGGCTGACCGGCCTCTCTTCCTGATAAATATCTGGAATAGTTTTCTATGCCCGTGCAATAGCCCAGCTCCTGGATCATCTCCAGATCAAATTTAGTGCGTTGCTCAAGACGCTGCGCTTCCACCAGTTTATTGTTGTCATTTAGTTGCTTGAGCCTATCGCGCAGCTCTCCCTTGATGTCGTCAAGAGCACCTAACAGAATTTCCCGGGGCGTCACGTAGTGAGATTTGGGGAAAACTGTTAAGCGAGGCATCTCCTTTATGACACTGCCAGTCAACGGATCAAAGTAGGAAAGCTTTTCAATTTCATCGTCAAACAACTCGATGCGG
>JAKSCP010000482.1 GCA_022360535.1 Pseudomonadales bacterium
AAAGTGCCTCCGGCGAAATGGACCTACGGCAATATCGATTACATGCGTGCGCAATTGCAAAGACTCGGTTATGCCTATGACTGGACCCGCGAGTTAGCGACCTGCCACCAGGGTTACTATCGCTGGGAACAATGGTTCTTCCTGCGCTTGTTCGAGAAAGGCCTGGTGTACAGAAAGGAAGCCGAAGTTAACTGGGATCCAGTTGATCAGACCGTGTTAGCCAATGAGCAAGTCGTAGACGGCAAAGGGTGGCGTTCAGGCGCACCGGTTGAACGTCGCAGCATTCCACAATGGTTTTTCAAGATCACTGCCTACGCACAGGAATTGCTGGATGAGTTACTGCAGATGGATGGTTGGCCAGAAAAAGTGCGAACCATGCAAACCAACTGGATTGGTCGATCTGAAGGGGTCAATCTCGATTTCACAGTCGCCGATGAAAGCGATCCTGAATTACAGACCTTATCTGTCTACACCACCAGGCCAGACACGCTGTTGGGAGTTACCTATGTCGCTGTAGCCGCCCAGCATCCGCTGGCCGAGAAAGCGGCGGAGAGCAATCCAGATCTTGCCGCGTTTATTGAAGAACAAAACAAGATGAAGGTGGCGGAAGCCGATATGGCCACCATGGAAAAACTCGGCATGGATACTGGCTTGAAAGCGATTCATCCCATTACCCAGGAACAGGTGCCAATCTACACCGCGAATTTCGTGTTAATGAGTTACGGCTCGGGCGCCGTGATGGCGGTTCCAGGGCACGACCAGAGAGATTGGGAATTTGCAACGAAATACGGGATCGACATCAAGCAAGTAATAGAACCCATTTCTGGCGACCATGTGTGTGATTTGAAGAAAGAAGCCTTTGTAGAAAAAGGCCGTCTGGTTAACTCAGGCCAGTTCGATGGATTGGAATATCAAGCGGCCTTCAATGCCATTGCAGATTTTCTTGGGGACCAGGGCAAAGGTGAGCGCACGGTTAACTATCGACTTCGTGACTGGGGTGTCTCAAGGCAACGTTATTGGGGCGCGCCAATTCCCATGATCAATTGTGATACCTGTGGTTCGGTACCGGTACCAGAAAGTGATCTGCCAGTACTGCTCCCGGAAGATGTGGCTATCGATGAGAGCGGCTCTCCCCTGCCTCGCCTGAAAGAGTTTACTGATGTGAAGTGCCCCAAATGTGGGGCAGATGCCAAACGGGAAACCGACACTTTCGACACATTCATGGAGTCCTCCTGGTATTACGCGCGCTACACCTGCCGCGACCAGGATGGTGCTATGTTGGATGAGCGAGCAAATTATTGGCTGCCGGTGGATCAATACATCGGTGGCATCGAGCACGCGATTTTGCATCTACTCTACGCACGCTTCTATCACAAACTAATGCGTGATGAGGGATTGGTAAACAGTGATGAGCCTTTTACCAATTTGTTGACCCAGGGCATGGTGTTGAAAGATGGCGCCAAAATGTCCAAATCGAAGGGCAACACCGTTGATCCAATGTCTCTTATCGACACCTACGGTGCTGATACTGTTCGTATGTTCACGTTGTTCGCGTCGGCTCCGGACCAGTCGCTGGACTGGTCGGATAGTGGCGTTGAGGGTAGCTTTCGATTCCTCAAACGACTGTGGAAAACTATCAGCAGTCATCAGCCGGTCCCGCTTTCCGATTTCGATCCCGCGATGCTGAATGATGAACAGAAAAAGCTGCGCTTGAAGACCCATCAGACATTGCAAAAAGTGGCTGACGACTATGAGCGGCGCAAGATGTTCAATACTGCCATCGCAGCCGTCATGGAACTATTGAATGCGGTAGCGAAGTTCGCCGAATCGGCTAACAGTGAGACAGATCAGCAGGTCATCCAGGAAGCACTGGAATACAGTGTATTGATGTTAGCACCAGTAGTGCCGCATTTTTGCCATGCCGCATGGCAGCACCTTGGACACGATGGAGCGGTTATGAATGCCAGTTGGCCGACAGTGGATAAATCTGCCCTACAGGAAGACACTGCACTTATTGTGTTGCAAGTGAATGGCAAACTGCGCAGCAAAATGGAAGTGCCGAAAGGCATTGAGCAAGCTGAACTGGAAGCCATGGCATTGGCTGACGAAGCGGTACAGCGCTTTGCAGCCGATGGAACCGTCAGAAAAGTGATAGTGGTCCCAGGCCGGCTTGTGAATATCGTAGTAAACTAAGACTCCCTGACAGCTTGGGAGTTACATGACTATCGCCATTTCACATCTCTACTCCAGTCTGGTTCGAACAGCGCTACTCGTGCTGGTAATGTTGTCTGTGACAGCCTGTGGCTTCGCTTTGCGGGGCACTGAGTCCATCACTGCTCAATACGATTCCCTGGCACTGGATGTTGATCAGCCCAATAGCGAGTTAGCCAGACTGCTAAGACGCTCCCTGGATGTAGCCAATGTCTCAGTGCAGCCTGCTGGCCCCAATGCTCCAGTACTAAGCGTCCGCAATGAACGCTCAGTAAGTCGGCCTGTTTCAATCAATCCCAGAGCTCGAGCGGCGCAGTATGAGCTTCGTCTGTCCGTGGATGTGACCATGGTGCAGGATGAGGAAGTACTGCTGCCACCCGAAACGTTGTTGGTGGAACGGACTTACTTCGAAGATATCGCCAATATTGCTGGCAACCAGGATGAAGTGGAAATAATCACTGCCGAGATGCGCCGCGATCTGGTAAATCAACTGCTGCGTCGACTGGAAGCCGACACTCAATAATGCGACTAAAACCGGAACAACTGAGACGGCAGCTACAACAGGAAACCCTCCCGCTCTACTGGTTAGCCGGTGACGAGCCTTTATTGATGCAGGAATCTGCTGACATGATTCGCGGTCACTTCCGTGACCAGGGTTTTCTGGAGCGGGAAGTGTTCAGCGTTGACCGTGCCTTCAATTGGGAGCACGTAAACGCAGCCTACGGCAATCTCTCACTTTTCGCTGAACGCAAGATACTCGACATTCGCCTATCCAGCAGCAAACTCGATGAAGACGGCAAGAATGCACTGCAGGCCGCCATTGCAGAATCGTCATCTGACGTGGTGATACTTGTCAGCAGCCCGCGACTTGAGTCCGGGACATTAAATACCAAATGGTTTAAGGCCATTGAGGCTGGCGGCGCGTTTGTACAAATCTGGCCGGTAAATCGAGATGGCCTTCCCACCTGGTTAGAACAACGATTGTTGAGCGCGGGCATTCAAGCGGATCCTGACGCCTTGCAACTCCTGCTGGATAAGATTGAAGGCAATCTCCTGGCTGCGATGCAGGAAATCGAAAAGTTAAAGTTACTCGCGAACTCAGATGGTTCCGGTCCCGTGCGTCTGGACAGCAAAACCGTCATGCAGACGGTAGCAGACAGCTCCCGATACAACGCCTTTCAACTAGTGGATGCAGCTCTGCTGGGAGATGTAGCGCGCACACAGAAAATTTTGGCAGGACTGAAGGCCGAGGAGACGTTTCCTTTGGTGATTCTTGGGAGCATCACCCGGGAACTGAGAAGCCTGCTTCCGATGATTGAAAAACGTCAATCTGGACAAGGTGTGAATGCCATTTTGCAATCGTCGAGAGTCTGGTTCAACCGCAAACAAGCAGTTGGCAGCGCCTTGAATCGCCTGACCATAGAGGACATCTGGAGTTTGCTGGACCAGGCCAGAGAAATAGATCAGGCCATCAAGGGCATGTCTTTAGCCAATCCCTGGGATGAACTGGGCATATTGCTTGCGCGAATTGCTGGAAAAGCGCCAGCCCTTACTTCCTAGACCGACGACCTAGTTCAGACCCCGGCGTACCAACAGCGGAGTAATCTCCGCATCCCGCCCCCGAAACTCCCGAAACATAGTCATGGCATCAACACTGCCACCAAGGCTCAGTAAAGCTGCGCGATAATGATCGCCATTTTCTCTTAGCAACCCGCCGTTTTCCTTAAACCACTCTACAGTATCCGCGTCCAGCACTTCGCTCCAGATATAAGAATAATAGCCGGCCGAGTAGCCTCCCATGATGTGAGAGAAATAGGTTGCGCGATAACGTGGTGGCACTTCCGCCATGGCGATTCCCGCCTCGGCAAGCGCTGCCGCCTCCAAGTCCATGATGTCTTCCGCCGCCGGTATCTCTTCAGGCGACAATTGATGTAGCGCCTGATCAACTATTGAAGCTGCCAGATACTCTGTAGTGGCAAAACCCTGGTTGAAGGTTTGCGTCGACAAGACTTTATCCAGAAGCTCGGTTGGCATCGGTTCCCCAGTTTCATAGTGAATGGCATAGTTCTCCAGCACTTCGGGCCAGGTCGCCCACATTTCATTGACTTGACTGGGAAACTCAACAAAATCTCTGGGCACGCTGGTACCGGAGAAGTAGGGATACTCCACATCGGAAAACATGCCATGCAAGGCATGGCCGAACTCGTGAAATGCTGTAATCACTTCATCGAAGGTGAGCAGGGTCGGCTCTCCCTCTGGGGGCTTAGTGATATTGAGATGATTTGCCACGATCGGCAGTGAGCCCATCAAATGACTCTGGGAAACGTAAGAATTCATCCAGGCACCACCCCGCTTGCTGGGCCGGGCATAGAAATCAGCTATGAAAAAAGCCAGCGTCTCACCTGAAGAGTCGAATACTTCGAAAACTCTGACGTCCTCCTGGTACACCGGGAGGTCAGTACGTTCCTCGAAGCTGATACCAAACAACCTGTTTGCAGAGTAGAAAACACCGCGTTGCAGAACATTGTCCAGCTCGAAGTAAGGTCTGAGCTGACTCGCGTCGAAATCGAATCGTGCAGCTCGTAATTTTTCAGTATAGAAATCCCAATCCCAGGACGCGAGAGTAAAGTCTTCTTCTGAATCGTAAATCATCTGTTGCAGATCATTGGCTTCTCTGCGGGCATTCTCCACCGCGGGTGTGGCTAATTCAGCCAACCTGCCGTTTACGGCTGCCACTGTCTGCGCAGTCTGATTCTCCAGGATGTAGTGAGCATGATTGTCGTAGCCCAACAACTGAGCGCGTTCAGCACGCAGGCGCAGGACATCGGCAAGCACGGCCCGATTATCATAGTCTCCGCCCCGGCTGCCACGGGACAGGGATGTTGTATGAATCCGCTCGCGCAAATCACGGTTCTGTAAGCTCGACAGCGATGGTTGACCACTGGTGTTAAGCAGAGGAATGACGAATTGACCACTTAGCCCCCTCTCTTCAGCCTCGCCCGCCGCAGCCTCAATGGTGGCCTCGTCCAACCCCGTGAGCTCTTCACGAGTATCCACGACAATTGCCAGGTCGTTCACTTCACTGAGTACGTTCTGACTAAAATCCGTCTGCAAACCAGCAATCTCTGCGTTAATTTCTTTCATTCGCTCTTGCTGTTCTGGGTCCAATGCCGCGCCAGCTCGGACGAAGTCAATGTAATAGCGCTCCAAGAGTCGATAGGCCTCGGCATCCAGTTCCAATGAGTCCCGTTGCTCGTACAAGGCATTCACTTTTGCGAATAGATCCCTGTTCAGCAGAATGGAATCCTGATGCGCAGAAAGCTGGGGTGCCAGCTCCTGCTCCAGCGCTCTGATGTCCTCATTGGTATGGGCACTGGACATGCTAAAAAATACTCTGGCGACACGATCCAACAATTGCCCGGAACGCTCCAATGCGACGATGGTATTTTCAAATGTTGGCTCACCGGCATTAGCGGTGATCACATCAATCTCGGCTGTCTGCTCGTCCATACCCCGTTGAAAGGCTGGCATATAGTGACTCTCATCCACTGCATCGAACCGGGGATAAGCCAGCTCCAAAGTACTTTCCTCGAAAAACGGATTTACTGCAGTCTCGGTGGTCGTTTTACTGGTTGTCATCACATCAGTCACAGTTTCAGTCGCAGGTGGAGTTGATTCATTGCTGTCAGAGCAGGAAAAGAGCAACAGACTGACGCTGATTAAGGGAATAGATTTCTTCATGCCAAGTATTCCAGTCCAAAGGGAGGGAGCTGAATGTCACATGGTTGGCGGGTTTAGTCAACATCACGCGAAATTTGCCCGAAACTGTCCCCGCTATCAGGAGAAACCCTGCTCTTTGACTTATAATGCGGCAACAATAAGTCATGGATATCAGCTGCTTGTTCTCCTCGCTCATGCCGACTCTAAGGCGCTCGCTAATTCTGCTGTTCGCGAGCATTCTAGCTCCCTCATTCGTCCTGGCGGCTGAACTGAATGTCTCCCGCAATCAGTTGCCGGTCAATCTGGGCCAGTATTTGGATTATTACGAGGATGCAGACGGCTCACTCTCAATTAACGACGTGATGCAGGGAGATATTCCCTGGCAGCGATCTACCCAGGCCATCCCTACTCTTGGTATCAGCGCCTCGAGCTATTGGTTTAATCTAGTACTCACCAGTGACGAGCTGGCACGGGAAAGCCTGATGCTGGTATTAGAATCTCCCACCCTGGACCTGATCGAGTACTATATTGCCCATGACGAACAAATAGTCTGGCAGGAAGCGGTGGGTGATACCGTGTCTTATACCGACATTACCCAACCCTATCGAGTACCAATTCTTCCCTTTGATATGGCCGATGCTGAGAGTCAGACCCGTATCTATTTCCGGGTACATTCACAAGTCGGCATCGAAGTACCACTGGTCTTAACAAGCTCTGCCTTACTGGCTGAAGAAAGCCAAACACTGCTGGCTTTTTTTGGCGGCTTCTTTACTTTCTTTGTCTTATGCTTTCTGCTCTGCGCCACGCTTTTCTTTATCATGCGCGAAAAGCAATTTATCGGGTTTACTCTTTTCTTCGCCAGCACTTTCGTTTTTTTCCTGGCACAAACCGGTATGGGCAGGGTCTGGTTTTGGGGCAGCCTGGCGGAGATGAACAATCGAATGTCCTATGTCTCAGCGACAGCGATCGTGGCCAGCTTCTGCCTGATTGGACAGTCGCTGAACCTCGTCCACCACTACCGGGATCAGGCGGTCATCGTGCTGCGCTTCCTGGCTTTGGCGATGATTCCGTCCGCCTTCTACTTCATTTTTATTCCTTTCGAGCTGATATCTGTTGGCAACGTACAAACCCTGATGACAATCGCCTTACTGGTTGCCCTGTCGGTTTTCGTCATGACGATATTCGCCGCCATACAAGGATCGCGTTCAGCCATTTACCTTGTTTGTTCCTGGTTACTCATCGTTCTGGCTTATCTGTCCTGGCTCATTTACAAGCTGGAGTTCGTCGAACGCAGTGCGATCTCTTCTGTTTTTGGTGAAGCGCTGGTTGTGCTCGCAGCACTCATGGTGCTGTTTTCCCTTAGCGAGTTTGTACGTTCAAAGAACGAAGAATTCGTCGAGGCACGCTTGGAATCCAAGGCGAAAGGTGATTTCTTGCGTAATGTATCGCGGGAATTCCTGACGCCAGTCCATTTGATTCTTGCCAACTCCAAACGATTGCTGGCAGCACAATCCAGCAAACTGGATGAAGGCACCCGGCAACATATGGGTACTGTCATTAAACAAAGCGATCATCTGCACAATCTGATCAATGACTTGTTGGAAATGGCGGAATTGGAATCGGATAGCTTTGAACCATCGTTCGAGCTGGTCGAGATGTCCCATTTCCTTAATGAAGTAAAGGACATGATGTTGCCGTCCGCTATGGAAAAGAACCTGGAGCTGAACACAGACTTCGCGTCGGCCAATCTTCTCGTGCAGACAGATAAGTCCCGTCTACAACACGCGCTGGTGAATTTGTTAACCAATGCCATTAAGTACACGGAGCGTGGCAGTATCGTTCTCGGCTACAAAGCCGTGTATTTCAAACGTCGACTGGGCATTGAAATCTTTATTCGTGACACCGGGCGCGGAATGAGCGAAGAATTCCAGGCACGAATGTTTCAGGAATTTGCCAAAGAAGACCCCGGTTCCGAAAAAGACCCTCAGGGCACGGGGTTGGGTCTGGTCATCGTGAAACGAATGATAGAGAAACTTGGTGGCGAGATCAGTTTCGAATCTGTTAAAGGATCTGGAAGTGAATTCTTTATTCGCCTGCCACTGCGGGAGCAGATGACCTGACGTTGGGTCTAACGTTAAGCCCTGGCATCAACTTTCCGGAGGCGCCATCTCCAGATCGTAAATCAGCTCACTCACCTCTTCCATTTTATGACTAACTGCTTTCAGCGCATCGGCCAGTCCCTTGTTATAGAACTGATAGGCCACATGCTCGGCTAGAAAATCCAGCAGAAACTGCGCATCGAAAGAGCCAAGCTCAGTTTGTAACTCGTCTCTGAAATAAGCTTGCAGCTTGGCCACTGCGACTTCCTTCTCTGCCTTATCCAATTCCACCACAGCCATGATCAGGCACCCAGTTGCCTCGCCAGGTCAACAAAATCATCTGCCGTGTAGTCAAACTCTCCCTCAGGATTTCGGTTCACGGGACGCCCCGGGCCTCGCTCAAGCGGCCGAATTACATAGGCTGTTCTCAATCCTGCCCGGGCTGCCGCCCGCAAGTCTCCCGGATGAGCAGCCACCATCATCACCTGGTCGGGTTCCAGGCTAAGCAAATCAACTGCTTTCAGATAAGCCTCTGGATCAGGTTTATAGTGGCCGGACAACTCTGCCGACAACACGGCGTCCCAAGGCAGCCCGCCGTTCTTTGCCATATTGGTGAGCAAAGACACATTGCCATTGGAAAGGGTAGCAATGACATACTTTGTTTTAAGCCGGTTTAAGCCAGCAACGCTGTCTGGCCAGGGACTTAATCGATGCCAGGCCTTATTGAAATGATCCAGTTCAGCCTCTGTCATGCCAGTGAGAGAAAACTCCGCGACTAAGTCGTCGAGAATCATGCGATGTAAATCGTCGATTTTGGTCCACGGCAACTCGCCTGTGCGTACGCGATTCATCGCTGGACCATAACCCGAACGCCAGCGGTCAGCGAACACGGCCCAGTCCACATTGTAGCCTTTCTTTGCAGCCAGCAATTGTCCTTCCCGTATAATGGAGGCCCGCCAATCCACCACAGTACCAAACACATCAAACACCAGCGCTTGCACAGAATTGGCGATGCTATTCTGGACACCCTGGGCATCAGCCCGTCGACCAGCCAAAGGATTTAGCGCTACCCCCAAACCCAGTACTCCTAGCTGGCGTAATAACGTTCGCCGCGACCGAACTGCTTCTTCTGCATCGGCATGCCCGAAGTCTTGTTCGTTGAGGTTTTGTTCAGAACGAATCGATGTGAATTCTGGGTGGGACGTGTTAGTCATGGCTAGTTCCTCTCAATCGGATGGAGGCGGTTTTTATTTTTGACTCTGGCGACTGTCAGAGATAGAGCTTGCTGGCACCGTAGCATAAAGCTTTGCTAATATCATCCGCCCACCCGCTAGCATGACTTTCATCCATGATCGATCTAACTGCCGTGCGCCGAGATTGCCCGGCTTGCGAAAATTTAGTGCACTTCAACAACGCCGGCTCTGCGCTAAGCCCCGATTCTGTAACCGATGCGGTAATCAGCCACCTGAAACTGGAACAACAAATCGGGGGCTACGAAGCAGCCGCCTCTGAAGCAAAGCAACTGTCACGATTTTATACAGCATTCGCCGAACTTTTTAATTGCGACGCTGGAGAAATTGCCTATCAGGAAAACGCTACCAGAGCCTGGCACGCCGCATTCCATGCCATTGACCTGCAGCCTGGTGACCATGTGATTACCGGTGATATGGAGTACGCCAGCAACTACCTTGACCTCATTCACCTGGCCAGGGTCCTGCAACTGGAAGTGAGCGTAGTCCCTTCTGACTCACAAGGGCTGATCGATCTGGACGCACTGAAAAATACTATCACCCCCCGCACCAAGCTAATCACCCTCACCCATATCGCCAGTCAGCGCGGCGACATCCAACCCGCATCAGAAGTCGGACAAATTGCCAGGGAACATGGACTCTACTATTTATTGGACGCCTGTCAGTCGGCGGGACAGCTCGACCTGGATGTCAAAAAACTGCAGTGTGATTTTCTCAGCGGGACGGGCCGCAAATACCTGCGCGGCCCCAGAGGCACGGGTTTCTTGTATGCCCGGAGCGAGATCATGGATCAGCTGCGCCCTGCTGTCATTGATCTTCATTCTGCAATCTGGAACAGCGCTGATGAGTACACATTGCAACCCGGTGCAACCCGATTTGAAAACTGG
>JAKSCP010000083.1 GCA_022360535.1 Pseudomonadales bacterium
TATCAACTTCATGGCAACCAATGCGCGCGGACTGATCTGCCTGACCCTCACCCATGAGCGTTGTCAGCATCTGAAGTTGCCGCTTATGGTTAACGAAAACAACACACCCTATAACACAAATTTTACTGTTTCCATTGAAGCCGCCTCTGGCGTGACCACAGGTATTTCAGCGGCAGATCGCGCACGCACCATACAGGTGGCAGTGGGCCGTGACTCTCATGCTGAAGATATCGTGCAGCCCGGCCATATATTTCCAATAATGGCACAGCCAGGTGGAGTGTTGCGGCGTGCTGGACATACTGAAGCAGGCTGCGACCTGGCTCGTCTGGCTGGGTATCAGCCCGCCGCTGCCATCGTAGAGATAATGAATGAAGATGGGTCTATGGCACGGCGAGAGGACTTAGAGAAGTTTGCCCGTCACCATGACATCAAAATCGGCACTATCGTTGATCTGATTCACTACCGTATTGCCAACGAACACACGGTACAACGTCAGGAAACCAGCGTGCTGGAAACACCTCATGGTGAATTTGATGTACACACTTACCGCGATTCCATTAGTGGCAGCCTGCATCTGGCTTTTGTTAAAGGAGAAATCTCCACGCAGGAACCAACTCTGGTGAGAGTGCACATTCCAAATACCTTGCGGGATGTTTGTGAGGTCTATAACGCGCAACGAACAAGCTGGTCGTTTAGTAGTGCGCTGGAACGCATCAGCAACGAGGGCAAGGGGGTGGCTGTGTTACTATCCGGTGAGGACTATGGCCATGACCTTGCGCATAACCTGGCATCCGCCAAAGCAGAAGCGACCGAGTCCTCTCAGGGTGCGAGAGGAAATGACCTAACAATTGGCACAGGGTCCCAGATATTACGCGATCTCGGCGTGGGTAAGATGCGGTTGCTAAGTTACCCGGCACGCTTCAATGCCATCTCCGGATTCGATCTGGAAGTGGTCGAGTTCGTAAAGTTCGAAAAATAGATTGGTCGAAGGATAATAGAGTAGTAGGTTGATAGGGCAATAGAGTAATAGGATATCAGAGAGTCGATAGGAATCAGGATTTCGTCATGAGCAGCATTAAGACAATAGAAGGAAATTACCAAAATGGCGCCGCCCGTTATGGAGTCGCTGTCGCCAGATTCAATAGTTTCATTGTAGACAGGTTGTTGGATGGTGCTCTGGATGCTCTTAACAAGCACGGTGTACAAAACAAAGACATAACAGTCATCAAAGTGCCTGGTGCTTATGAACTCCCTTTGGCAGTGAAGAAGATGGCAGCGTCTGAACAGTATGATGCAATCATCACGTTAGGCGCGGTGATTCGAGGTGGTACTCCCCATTTCGAGTATGTGGCTGGTGAATGTGTGAAAGGTATTAGCCAGGTAAGCCTGCAAGCGAATATCCCAGTGACTTTTGGAGTGCTCACTGTCGATACAATTGAACAGGCGATAGAGCGCGCAGGCACCAAAGCAGGCAATAAGGGTGCGGAAGCGGCGTTAACCGCGATTGAAATGGTCAGCCTTTCTCGGCAGCTAGAATCCTAGCCAGGGCACCGATCCACTATTTCTATTCTTGGGCTTAAGCATGGGCAGTAAGATTCCGCTAGCGCAAAGGCGCAGAGCCCGGCAGTTAATCATGCAGGCGCTCTATCAGTGGATCTTGTCCAGGATGGAGCCCAACGATATCAGCCAACAGTTTCATGAAGACAATCCCGGAAAAATTGATTGGGAGTACTTCGATGCTGTTTTCCCGGATGTACCCAAGCAATCGGAGCAGTTAGTTGCTCACATGGAGCCATTGCTGGACAGGGAAGTAAGCGCACTGGATCCGGTGGAACTGGCGCTTCTGTATCTCGGCACTTATGAGCTTGCCAATCGAATCGATGTGCCCTACCGGGTAGTCATTAATGAGTGTGTGGAACTTGCCAAGAGTTATGGGGCTACAGACAGCCACAAATACATCAATGGCGTATTAGATAAACTAGTGCCAGTCTTGCGAACTATTGAGTATTCTGAAAAATCCTAGCAGGATAGTGACTCAGATCTACTTCCCGTATTGCTCAGTGCATAGTGACCAAGGAATTTGAACTAATTCGACGATATTTCGCTGAGTCCCAACATCAATTTCAGCGCAGCGAGGTGGTGTTGGGAATTGGTGATGATGGCGCAATTCTCGACATATCGTCACCTCACCAACTCTGTATTTCCACCGACACCCTCATTGCCGGCGTGCACTTTCCTGTGGATGCGCCCCCAGCTTGTATTGCAAAAAAGGCGTTGGCAGTTAACCTGAGTGATCTGGCAGCAATGGGAGCCAGCCCTTTGGCTTTTACTCTGGGTTTGGTGCTGGACGAGGTCGACGAGCAATGGGTCTCGGAGTTTAGTGAAGGCTTGTTAACCTTCGCTGCTCAGTTTAATTGTCCTTTGGTGGGTGGCGATACGACACGCGGTCCACTCGGAGTTTCCATCCAGATACAAGGACTGGTGGATAGAGACTCGGTGATTAGAAGGCAGGGTGCTGAACCAGGGGACAGGATTTATGTTAGTGGCAATCTTGGCGACGCAGCACTGGCGCTACTGGCTCTTGGCCATCCATCCCATCTCGGGGAAGACGTCCGTTTGCAACAAGATAAACTAACACCAGAATACCTGACACATTTTGAGACGGCTTATTATCAACCTGCGCCCAGAATTGCGCTAGGTCAGGCCTGTGCATCTTTGGTGAGCAGTGGTCTGGACATTTCCGATGGTCTGGCAGGCGATCTTGGCCACATATTGCAAGCAAGTTCAGTTGGCGCAACACTAAACGTTGATGCATTGCCTTATTCAGATCCGGCGAATAGTTGTGCTTCAAAGCAGGTGCGGCAGATTGCTGCCTTGTTTGGAGGTGATGATTATGAACTGTGTATCACAGTACCATCACAGAATGCAGATGCGATTGAATCCATAGCGAAAGA
>JAKSCP010000082.1 GCA_022360535.1 Pseudomonadales bacterium
AGCGCAGCTTGTGCTTTTTGCTGGGAGAGTCTGAGGACCAGCTGTTCCGGGGTTTCACCAGCCAAGGCTGACTCATCGATGTCTTGTGGTAGCACTTCAAACTCAACACCAATTTGGCGCAGCAATTCACTGCGTCTTGGGGAGGCAGATGCGAGAACGAGTTTGGCTACTGACACCTTAATTTCCTTGGCTGCAGGGAGGGCGGAAATCAGTGTACGTCAAAACTTCGACGAATGTGGCGTAGCAGCTGAAACAGGGAAGGCCAGATAACCGCACTGGTGAGTGCAGCCATCAGAAACATCAGGGAAGATGAAACGGTTTGCCCGGAAACGATCTGCAACCAGTGACCCAGAACCAGATTAATACCCACTAACGCCAACACCAGGCCGGCTTGTTGCAGAGCAGAGAACATACGTAACCGCAAATGAAGATTCAGGGTAACATAGGCAATGATCACTAATCCCAACGCGTTGAGCCCGAGGGTTGACCCTTCCAAAACGTCCAGAATAATTCCCGCCACCCAGGCCGATCCAATACCGACACGATAAGGCAGAGCCATGACCCAGTAGATCAGCACCATGGGAACCCACTCTGGCCGATAGTTCATGGCCCACTCTGGGAACGGCACGATAGCCAACAGATAGGCAATAAAGAAACTAAGGAAAATTATCCAAATGGCATGGGCTCGTTGCTGCATAATCTGCCTACTGGTTGGCGGTGCCCGAATCTACTTGTGACACCTGACCCTCCAGAACGTTTGCCTCTTCCGCGGGCAATTCGTCATCGGTAAGTTCAAGCTCAGGAAGCACCGTTTCCTCACTGGCAAATACCAGCATCACATGACGCGTGCTCGCCATTTGCGCCAGAGGCCGGGCCTTAACTGTGGCAAAGTCCTGACCAGGATCTGAATAGACACTCACAATTTCAGCGACTGGATAATTTTTCGGATACACCTGACCCATGCCGGAACTGACCAGAAGATCGCCGGCCAACATATCCTGGGTTTGGGTAACAAACTGAAGCTCTAACTCGGATGCAGTAGTGCGCGTCCCGCGAGCCAATGCCCGCTCGCCATTGCGATTCACTTCCACCGGTGTGACGTGATGGGAATCAGTAATCAACAACACCCAACTGGTGTAGGGCAGTACTTCTACCACCTGCCCCATCAGGCCATTGGCATCCAGTAAGGCCTGCCCGATGAAGACACCGTCCTCTGCCCCTTTATTTATGAGTACGCGTTTCGAGAAAGGATCGGGTGAAACATTGATGATTTCCGCTGGCAGCACTTCACCTTCAACCACCTGAGTTGCTTCACGCAGGTCCAGCAAGCGACTGTTTTCACTGGCCAGCGATTCCAGCAACTGCAATTCCCGTTGCGCAACCAACAGGTCTTCGCGCAACTGTTCATTTTCTTCCAGCAAATCAGTGCGCGACACGAAGACGTCATCGATCCAGAAAGAGACTCGGGTGGGAATATCAGCGACCCAGTAGACAGGAGTCGTTAGATAGCCAAGACCAAAGCGCACCTGATCCAGATAGTTGAAGCGACTATCTGCAAACATCAGGCACACTGAAAGCAGCAGAAAAGCGAGCGCCCTGTATTCCAGGGCAACGCCTTTAATGAACAGGGTCTTGTCGATAGCCGGCTACCTCGCAGTATTGGGAAAAATTATAGCCCTCCGGCCCAGGGGACGGAACTGCTTGCGGCTGGATTAATCCAGGGTCACCAAATCAATATCGTGGGCGTCCATCAGCTCCATAGCCTTACCACCACCACGGGCCACGCAGGATAGCGGATCTTCAGCCACAATCACCGGCAGGCCGGTTTCCTCGGACAGGAGCTTATCCAGATCCTTCAAAAGTGCACCCCCTCCGGTCAGCACCAGGCCGCTTTCGGCGATATCCGACGCCAGTTCTGGCGGCGATTGCTCCAGGGCGCTTTTCACCGCCTGCACAATCGCCGTCAGCGGTTCCTGCAAGGCTTCGAGAATCTCATCGCTATTCAGGGTAAAGCTGCGGGGAACCCCTTCCGCCAGGTTGCGACCCCGAACATCTATCTCCCGAATCTCGGAAGATGAGCCCACATAGGCACAGCCGATTTCTTTCTTGATACGCTCTGCGGTGGCATCACCAATCAGGCTGCCATAATTACGTCGCACATGAGTGGTGATGGCTTCATCGAAGCGGTCTCCGCCAACCCTGACTGATTCGGAGTACACCACCCCATTCAGGGAGATAATGGCAATCTCAGTAGTACCGCCACCAATGTCTACCACCATCGAGCCACTGGCCTGCTCAACCGGCAATCCAGCACCAATGGCGGCTGCCATGGGCTCTTCGATTAATCGCACATCACGAGCGCCGGCGCTGGCTACTGATTCCCGGATGGCGCGGCGCTCTACCTGGGTTGATTTACAGGGTACACATACCAGCACTCGCGGGCTGGGCGGAAAGAAGCTGTTTTCATGCACCTTATTTATAAAGTGCTGCAGCATTTTTTCCGTCACCTGAAAGTCAGCGATGACCCCGTCCTTGAGGGGCCGAATGGCGGTGATATTGCCTGGCGTACGGCCCAGCATGCGCTTGGCGTCTGAACCGACAGCCGTAACCGTTTTCTGACCATTGTGCGTTCTGATCGCTACCACAGAAGGCTCGTTCAGCACGATGCCTTCATCACGCACATAGATCAGTGTGTTCGCCGTACCCAAGTCGATAGACAGGTCATTGGAGAACATTCCCCTAATTTTTTTAAACATGTATTTCTGTGTTCCTCGAAAAGAAAGATCCAATCCCGGCCGTGATTGTTGTTCTTTTGGCTCTCGCTAGAGAGATCTCTAAACAGTTCCTTAAATAGACGGCACAAGCGCCTAATGATTTAGCTGGAGCAGAGGATTTTGATGGCCTTTTTGGGGTTGGATGGTACTAATGGAATCTCCTGGAGCTGACGACCGGCGGATTTCTACCAAATTCACCTAAGTTGAGGATTTTCCAGTATAATCTCGCCTTCTCGCGAATTAGGACGCACTCTAGCAACCGCGAAGGACTTGAGCAAGTAGCTGGATTCAATAACTTCTCCAATTACTTGAACCACGTCTAAAAAGCGTCTGATCTCTGACAAATACTGGAATTTTCGGAGCGAAATTATGGCCTTCGACAGGTCTGAAGTTGAAAAAGTCGCCCATTTGGCAAGGCTGCATATTTCCGACGCGGAAGCCGACGAAGTCACTTCCCGTATCACCGACATCCTCGAACTCATCGACAAGATGCAATCAGTAGACACTGACTCCGTCGAGCCGCTGGCCCATCCGCTGGATGTCAAACAAAGAGTGCGACCGGACCAGGTCACAGAAACCGATCGCCGGGAGCAACTGCAAAAGCTCGCTCCGGAAGCCGAGTCAGGACTCTATCTGGTACCAAAAGTTATTGAGTAGTCTCGACCCATCTGCCAAGCCTGTACCCGAACACTAAACTAGACGCAGCTCCTTCATGATTGAAAAAACCGCAGCCGAACTCGCAAGCGCCCTGAACAATGGGGAAATTTCGAGTGTCGAATTAACCCAGGCCTATCTGGATCGTATCAGCGCCCATAACGAGCAGTTGAATGCCTTTATCACCGTCTGCGAAGAGTCCGCGTTGAACCAGGCAAAAGCTGCCGACGAAAAGCGCGCCAATGGAGACAGCACTCCCCTGCTCGGTGTACCTATGGCGCACAAAGACATTTTTTGCACCGAGGGAGTGACCACCAGTTGCGGTTCGCGCATGCTGCACAACTTCATCGCGCCCTACAACGCCACCGTTGTTGAGAATTTCAATGCAGCCGGTGCAGTCATGTTAGGCAAGACCAACATGGACGAATTCGCCATGGGCTCATCCAACGAAACCAGCTTCTTCGGTCCAGTGCGCAATCCCTGGGATCTGGAACGGGTTCCAGGGGGTTCCTCCGGAGGCTCGGCTGCCGCTATCGCTGCCGACCTGTGCGGCATGGCAACGGGAACAGATACTGGCGGGTCAATTCGCCAGCCAGCAGCGTTTTGTGGCATCACCGGTTTCAAACCCAGTTATGGCCGCGTGTCGCGCTGGGGTATGATTGCCTTTGCTTCCAGCCTGGATCAGGCCGGCCCCATCTGCAAGAGTGCAGAGGATGCCGCCCTCATGACCAATGTTATGGCTGGCCTGGACATCAAAGACAGCACGTCAGCGGACATCGCGACCGAAGACTACACCGCACAACTGGGCCAATCATTGGAAGGCATCAAAATCGGCATCCCCAAACAACATTTTGCTGAAGGGCTTAGCACTGGAGTAGAACAAAGCATTCGAGACGCGCTGGCTGAATATGAAAAACTCGGCGCGACCCTCAAAGAAATTGACCTACCCAACAACCATCTTTCAGTGAGCGCGTACTATGTCGTTGCGCCAGCAGAAGCATCAGCGAATCTGTCTCGTTACGATGGCGTGCGCTACGGCTACCGCTGTGAAAACCCGGTAGACCTGGAAGACATGTACAAGCGAACCCGCAGCGAAGGCTTTGGCGACGAAGTGAAGCGACGCATCATGGTGGGCACCTATGCGTTGTCTGCAGGATTCTATGACGCCTATTATCGCAAGGCACAAAAAATTCGCCGCCTGATCAAGAACGATTTCGATGCAGCATTCAAGGACGTCGACGTGGTTATCGGGCCTACTTCTCCACATACCGCTTTTAAGCTCGGCGCCAAAACTGATCCCGTAGCGATGTATCTGGAAGATATCTACACCATTGCGGTAAACCTCGCTGGCCTGCCTGGAATCTCGATTCCTGCCGGGATGTCCGATGGCTTACCCATCGGCATGCACATCGTAGGCAATGACTTCGCAGAGTCTCGGGTACTCAACGTGGCTCACCAGTTTCAATTGGCTACAGACTGGCATAAGCAAAAGCCTGATCTGAGCGGAGCGGGGAGCTAACCATGGAATGGGAAACTGTCATCGGACTGGAAGTGCATGTCTCGCTGTCGACCAAGTCCAAGTTGTTCTCCGGGACAGCCTCCGAATTCGGTGCTGATCCGAATACTCAGGCCAATATCTTCGACCTCGCTATGCCCGGCACGCTGCCTGTGTTTAACGAAGAAGCGCTACGTATGGCGGTGAAGTTCGGCCTGGCCATCGACGCCGAAATCGGCAAACGTTCCGTCTTCGATCGTAAGAATTATTTTTATCCTGATCTGCCGAAAGGCTATCAGGTCACGCAGCTGGATTTCCCTACCGTGGGCAAAGGCTCTCTTACTATCAACCTCGAAGATGGCAGCGAGCGGGTCATCGGCGTTACCAGAGCACATATCGAGGAAAACGCAGGTAAATCACTACACGAAGATTTCCATGGCATGTCGGGAATCGATTTGAATCGCGCCGGCGAACCACTATTGGAGATTGTCTCCGAACCGGAGATCAGGAACGCCAAGGAAGCGGTAGCCTATTTGAAGAAACTGCACTCTATCGTTCGCTATCTGGATATCTCTGATGCCATCATGGCCCAGGGATCCATGCGCTGCGATGTGAATGTCTCCATTCGACCCAAGGGTGAAACGGAACTCGGTACACGCACCGAAATAAAGAACATCAACTCTTTCCGCTTCGTGGAGAAGGCCATCAACTCCGAAGTACAACGCCAACAGGATGTCATCGAAGACGGCGGTAGAGTTGTGCAGGAAACCCGTCGCTACGATGCAGATCGCGACGAAACGTTTTCCATGCGCAGCAAGGAATTTGCCAACGACTACCGTTACTTTCCGGAACCGGACCTGTTGCCCGTTGAAATCGACGACGACTACATCGATGCAGTACGCGCAACCTTACCGGAACTTCCCGATGCCAGAAAAACCCGGTTTGCAGCCGACTACGGCCTGAGCGAATACGACGCTGGTGTGCTTACCGCCACGCGGGAAATGGCCGAATACTTTGAGTCTGTTGCAAAAGACAGCGGCGACGCCAAACTCACTGCGAACTGGGTAATGGGTGACCTGCAGGCGCTGCTCAATAAGAACGATTGGACTATTGACCAGTCGCCCATCCAGGCAGACCGGCTCGCAACACTTATCGCGCGCATCAAGGACAATACGATTTCCGGCAAGATCGCCAAGACTGTCTTCGAAACCATGATTGAAGACAGCGCTGGCGTGGATGAAATCATCGAGAAGCAGGGTCTTAAACAAGTAACCGATAGCGGCGCTATCGAGAAGCTCGTTGATGAAGTGATTGCCAACAACCCTGATCAGGTGCAACAGTTCAAAGATGGTAAAGAACAGGTACTGGGTTATCTGGTTGGCCAGGCTATGAAACTATCGCAAGGCAAAGCAAACCCAGGCCAGGTGAACCAACTACTACGCGAGAAGATGCAGTGAAAGAAGGGAAGAAACGCGGTGCGGAAAGGACGCAGATTGCCACTCGTGACGAAGAGTGGTCCGATGAACGCCTGAAAACTTTTCTGTCTTTGGAGCCGCCTGCCAGCCTGCCCGCCGATTACAATATACTGCTTAAAGCCTATCGGGGTATGACAGCAGAGTTATTCGAGCGTTTTCTACCTTTCTTCATTGAAGACGGCAGGGACATCAATGTCACGCTGGATGACGGTAGCACTTTTCTGGACCTGGTTTCCCAACATCGCAAGTCAACCGCCTATGCCAGCGCACTGGAAAACAACGGCGCAGAAAAACGTAAGAGCGGCTAGTTTCTTCTGGCCGGTCGACGGCCTCTCTGTGGTCGTGAACTACCCTTCGGTTTAAATCTCGACGCACGTTCGAATGCCGGCGCCTGTTCCAGCAAGACTTCTTCAGGATGGATGCAATCCAGCTTCTGGCCCAGTTTTTCTTCGATTGCGGGCAATAAAAAGGAATCTTCTTCACAGGCAAAGCTGATGGAGGTGCCTACTGCACCGGCCCTGCCCGTGCGCCCAATGCGATGCACGTAGTCTTCCGGCTCTTCCGGCAGCGTGTAATTCACCACATGCGACACATCGTCGATATGCAAGCCGCGTCCGGCCACGTCGGTCGCGACCAATACTCGAAGTTTGCCTGATTTAAAGTCTTCCAGGGTGCGAATTCGCTTGTTCTGCGCGATCTCGCCAGACAACATGCCGCAATTTATGCCGTTGCGATATAAATTGTCAGCCAGCTTCCGCACCTGATCTCTACGATTGCTGAACACCATCACTTTTTCTACTTTGGGATCAGCAATCAGGTTGTACAACAGATTGTATTTGTCCTCGGTCGTAACCAGATACACTTTCTGATCGACGGCATCTGCGGCAACTTTTTCTGGCTCCACCTCCACCATGATGGGATCCATAGCCCAACGTGTTGCTAGCTCAGTGATCTCGGGGGTAAAGGTGGCACTGAACAGCAATGTCTGACGGCAATCTTTTTTCGGAGTGCGTGACACAACCTGACGCACCTGCGGAATGAACCCCATGCCCAGCATGCGGTCCGCCTCATCAAGCACGAGCAGTTCAACCAGCCCCAGATAAAGATTGTCATTCTGCACAAAATCTAACAATCGTCCTGGTGTCGCCACGACGATATCCACCGGCTTGACTCCCAGGGCTTTGTGCTGTTTTTGGTAGTCTTCACCACCAACCAGAGTAACGGTATGTAAATCGCAGAACTCGGTGAGCTTCTCTGCATCACTGGCAATCTGAATCGCTAATTCGCGAGTTGGCGCTACTATCAGTGCTCTGGGTTCTGCAATGTACCGCTGTTCTTCTATGGGATTGGAGAGCAGGTCATTAATAATGGTTATGAGGAAAGCAGCAGTCTTGCCAGTACCGGTCTGGGCGCGCCCCGTAACATCGTGCCCCTCTAGCGTATACACCAGACTCCTCGCCTGTATCGGCGTGCAATACTCGAAGCCAAGCTTATCGATTGCATCGCGCAGTGGCTTCTGCAAATCGAAACTATCGAATGACTGTTGATCGGAGACTAGGTTTTCCATCGACTGCTATTTTGATTCTCAGATTTTTGTCTGATGTTTTTCTGATGGACTCTGCTTGCTCGGAAGGGAGTAGTGAGCCGGGTGTCGCATGATAACGGCTTGCACTGGGCGGTGCAATGCACACCTGGCACCTTTTACCCCGCATCAGCCGGGGAAATCGAAATTCTGGAACAGATTGTTGTTAGCGCTGACTGCAGGCTGGGCAGTTAGGGTCACGAGGAAGTTTCATTTCCCGCCACTGCATCGATTTGGCATCCAGTAACAATAAGCGCCCGGCAAGAGACTCGCCAATACCCGCAAGGAGCTTGATGGCCTCCATGGCTTGTACTGAACCGATGATTCCAACAACGGGAGCCATAACACCATTGGTCGCGCAGCTGGCATCAGCATCATCCCCTTCCTGATAAAGGCACTGATAGCAGGGACTCTCTCCATCGTTAATATCAAAAACAGCGACCTGTCCTTCCATGCGAATTGCCGCTCCTGAAACCAGAGGCACACGCTGTTGAATACAACTGCGATTCACAGCAAAGCGGGTTGTGAAATTGTCGCAGCAATCCAACACGAGATCAGATTGCGCAACCGCCGAATCCAATGCATTGCCCTCGAGTCGATCATGGACAAGGGTTAGCTGTACATCTGGATTGAGTCCGAGCAGAGTAGACTGCACCGATTCTACTTTGGATTTGCCGATGTCTTGTTGTGAATGCGCAATTTGCCGCTGCAAATTGGTGAGCTCAACCGTGTCATCATCCGCAAGTATCAGATGCCCAACACCTGCCGCCGCCAGATACATGGCCACAGGGCATCCCAGCCCACCCATGCCAACGATCAGTACAGTTGCATCGACAAGTTTTTGCTGACCGGCAACATCCATCTCGGGCAGCATAATTTGTCGGCTGTATCTCAGAAGTGCGTCGTCTTTCATCTTAACTGTTAACTGTGTAGCGCCAACTCAATGGATCAGTAACCAGGCCAAATCCCTTGCATCATTCTGGGATGCCCAGCGAGATCGCAGCTGCTCTCAATCTCCGTATAACCCAGGTTAAGCAACTCCTGCTCTAGCTTCTCTCTCTGATCGTATCCATGTTCCACCAGCAAGCGTCCACCAGGCTTTAAACACCGTCGCGACTGACTTCCAATGGTGAACAAATCTGCGTAACCAGCCTGCGCGGATTGCAGTGCCAAATTCGGCTCAAACCGAAGATCCCCTTGTTGCAGATGATCATCACCGGGCGCTACATAAGGAGGATTAGCCAGGATCAAATCGTAACTTGCCGCTTCCAGACCATCACACCATGAAGCTTGTTTAAACTCAATGTTCGATAACTGGTAACGTTCTGCGTTGCTGCGCGCCACGCCCAATGCCGCCGCGCTGACATCCACTGCCACCAGTTGCCACCCGGGTCTGCTATTGGCCAGCGCAAGAGCAATCGCACCACTACCTGTACCCAGGTCAACCGCTCGAATCTGCTCACTGGCGTCAAACAACTCTAGCGCGGACTCGACTAACAATTCAGTTTCAGGGCGCGGCACTAATACGTCGGCGGTAACCATCAGCTCCATATCCCAGAAACTACGCACACCTGTGATGTAGGCAACTGGCTCCCCCTGCTGCCTTCTTTGCACCAGCTGCAGAAAACTTCTCAAGTCACCGGAAGCCAATTCTTCGTTGGGATAGGTAAAGAAATGCTCGCGCGACTTACTGAGGCAATGCGCAAGCAACAGCTCCGCATCGAGGCGGGCACTGCTACTGTCTGCCAGTGATTCTTCCGCAGATTGCAGCGCCTGCTGAATCGTCGATGGCAATGATCAATCCTCGGCGGCCAATCCAGCCAGCAGATCAGCCTGATACTCATTGATGAGAGGTTGTATGACGGCACCAAGGTCGCCTGACATGATTTCCGGCAGGTTATACAGGGTGAGCTTAATGCGATGATCAGTCACCCTGCCCTGGGGGTAATTGTAAGTACGGATTTTCTCTGATCGATCGCCGCTGCCAACCAGCTTGCGGCGGGTGTCCGATTCTTCCTGCTGCTGTTCCGATTGCGCCTGATCCAATAGCTTCGACTGCAATAGAGACATGGCCCTGGCTTTGTTCTTGTGTTGCGAACGCTCATCCTGGCACTCCACAACGATCCCCGTTGGTAAGTGGGTAATTCGAATCGCAGAGTCAGTCTTGTTTACGTGCTGACCGCCGGCACCGCTGGCACGAAAGGTATCGATACGCAGATCATTCTTGTTGATGTCGATTTCATCGACTTCTTCCAATTCTGGCATGATGGCAACTGTGCAGGCTGAAGTATGAATCCGACCTTGAGTTTCAGTCTCTGGCACTCGTTGCACCCGGTGTGCTCCTGACTCAAATTTGAGTCGTTCATAAACGTTCTTGCCTTCGACTCTGACAATGATTTCCTTATAGCCGCCGTGCTCACCTGGCCTTTCGTTGATAACCTCAACCTTCCATTTTTCGCCTTCCGCGTAGCGCGAATACATGCGAAACAGATCGCCGGAAAAAATGGCCGCTTCATCGCCACCGGTCCCGGCACGAATCTCGAGAAAAACGTTGCAACTGTCTTTGGAATCCTTGGGTAATAAAAGCTTCTGCAAGCTAAGTTCTAATGTTTCAATCTCTTCTGTGCTACTGGCTATCTCGTCTTCAGCCATGGCCCGAATATCCGGGTCTTCATCCTTTTGCATTTCCTGTGCTTGCTCAAGGTTATCCGTCACCTCCTGGTAGCGATTGAAACTTTTCACTACATCTTCGAGTTCAGCATATTCTTTTGAGAGATCCCGGTACTTATTCTGATCAGAAATAATATCTGCATCACTGAGCAGCGCCTCGAGTTCATCGAAGCGGTCTTTCAGATTGTCTAACTTAAGGCGAATCGATTGTTTCATCTTGCTTCTGGTTTCATCTTCCTTCTATAGGCTAAGCATGTCTTGACGAGATGGGTTGTTAACTTAGCCCTTACTTTCATTACCATCGTCCAATTCATAAAGCTGCTGAATTAACTCCAGCACTTCCTGCCGACCTTCAGAACTCGCTTGTTTCATCTGCACACTGGGTGCGTGAATAAGCTTATTAGTGAGAGTACGAGCGAGGTTTTCCAATACCGCCTTTGGCAATTCACCTTTCTCTAATGCGCGCAAAGCCTTTTCCAGTTCCAGCTCTCGAATGTCGTTGGCCTTATCACGGAAGGCCCGCACCGTGTCCACCGCACCCAGCGAAAGCACTCGCTTTCGGTATTCTTCCACGCCGCGGTCGATAATGGATTTTGCTTGCGCCGCGGCCTCCTCTCGACTCTTCTGGCTGTCTTCGATAACGCCGCTGATATCATCGATGCTATAGAGGTAGGCATCTGCTACCTGGCTCACTTCCTGCTCAATATCACGAGGTACCGCCAGGTCCACAAGCAGCATTGGTTTGTGGCGACGTTGTTTAAGCGCTCTCTCTACTGCGCCCTTACCGAGTAAGGGCAACTGGCTATTAGTTGATGACACCACGATATCAGCCGCCACCAACTGGTCTGGAATATCCGATAGCAATGTACCGTGAGCATCAAAGCGCGCCGCTATCTCCAGCGCATTGTCCAGAGTACGATTCGCGACAACGATTTGTGTCACGCCTTTTTCAACCAGATGGCGCGCAACCAGTTCCACAGTTCTGCCGGCACCAATCAGCAGCACACTCAGAGTGGCGAGGTCACTGAAAATTCTCTCGGCCAAACTCACAGCCGCGTAGGCAACGGAGACCGGATTTTCTCCTATGGCCGTATCCGTTCGCACTTCTTTGGCAATGGAGAACGCTTCTTCAAAGGCTCTTCCCAGTCCGGCACCGACCACCGCCAGGTCTCGCGACATGGCGTACGCCGATTTGATCTGTCCAAGTATTTGCGGTTCACCAAGAATCATGGAATCCAGCCCGCAGGACACTTGCATGAGATGACGCACTACATCGTCGTCGCCGTAAAAATAGGTACACTCTTGCAAATCCGTTGCTGCCAACTGGTGGTAACGACTCAGCCATTGCACCACCAGCTCGCGCCGATCTACCAGCAAGCGATTTTCATGCATCGGTGCATGCTTGATGCTGCCCTCTTCTGCCTTAGTGGATTCGCTTCCAGCATTAAGCGCCAGGTATACCTCGGTACGATTACAGGTAGAAACGATCACCGCTTCATCAACCTGGGCCAGTGTGGCCAAATCGCGCAACGCGTCACCGATTATTTCCGGTGGGAACGCTACTTTCTCGCGCAACGCGATACTAGCGGTCGTATGGTTAATTCCCACTAACAGCAGAGACATTAGCGTTTTGAGGGTGTCCGGTCCTTGAAAGGCCGCATATGGTACTAAATTAGGGGCCTGGTTCCCATTTTGAGCAGACCGACCCCTTCCCCTGGCCACAGCCTTACGCACGGTGTGGGCCCCTCGGCAATTTCAGCGTGAGGAATGATTTCCTTCAGTTCTATGGTCTGAAAAGAAGGGTATTGGCGTATTAATTCGTAACAAAACCACGGCTTTAGCAGGTGCCAACGGCCTGAGACTAACTGCTACAATGGCAGCCTGATTGAGCCTCGGAATCCGCAGTTTTCAGCCGTTCAGTGAGTTATAGATTGAAAATTCGAAGCACTACACCTTTTGTCCTGGCGATTTCCCTGCTCTTGCAGGCCTGTGTCAGCCAGGAAGCTCAAGAGCCCATAGCGGAGGCAAACTCAGTCGTCGAGATGGCTGAGGCTGAAGCAATAGCCCCGGCACCTGAGGCCGAGATCGAATATGGCAGCTTCACCGAAGAGCAGCTATATCAGGCCATCATTAGCGAACTCGGTGCCCAGCGGGGCGAAGTCACCGAGGCCGGGGACAACTACTTCGACCTGGCGCTGCAGACCCGGGACCTGGGCATTATTCGACGGGCCGTGCAATTCGCGTCTGTGAACAACGACGTCAACGCCCTGCTGCAGCTCGGACTGCTGTGGACTGAGATCGACCCTCTGGCGCCCCAACCCCATTTGATGCTGAGCTTTCAATTCCTGGAAACAGGTAACTTTGATCAAGCCCTGTCGCACATGGCAAGAGTCATCGAATTGGGCGGCGAAATGGATTTCTCAGCGCTGGCAGCACGCACGGGTCAGCTCGACCCGGCTACGCGAGCCGACCTCATCGAAAACCTGCAGAGATTGACCAACGAGTTTACCGATCAGTTTTCTATTCGCATCGCCCTGGTACAGCTATTGGCACAGAACGGAGAATTCGAGACTGCGCTGACCGAACTGGATCAGCTGTTCGAACTCACCGAGTCGACACCTAACCTCGTCCTGTTGCAGGCCCAGATTCTGCAACGACTGGAAGACAGCAATGGAGCCGACCGGGCACTGCGTAATGGGCTAAGAGATTTTCCCAACGACAAAAACCTGCGGCTCACCTACGCACGGTTTCTGATTCAAAACGAAGACTTCACCGGCGCCCAGGATCAGTTCGCGATTCTGATTGAGCAAGATCCGCAGGATTGGGAAACCTTATTCTCCATGGGCCTTTTAGACATTGAGATGGAGAATTACGAATCGGCAGCCAATCGCTTTGGTCGACTGGTCGCGGTGGATCAGCGTGCCGACGAAGCAAACTACTATCTTGGTTACATCAATGAACGGCTGGAAAGATGGCCCGAAGCCATTGGGCACTACCGCGAGGTACGAATTGGTACGCAGAATTTTCTCGCCTCGCAACAACTGGCTACCCGACTCTCAATTGGTCTTGGCGATCTGGATAGTGCCCACGCCCACCTGAGTCGACTCTCCAGAGGTCAGCCACGATTGGAGATACTGTTTAATACCGTTGAATCCGGCGCACTTATCCAGGCAGGCTACGGAGCTGAAGCCAAACAATTACTGGACCGCGCACTCAATAAATTCCCCAACGAAACTGATCTGCTTTTCGCCCGAGTCCTTTACTACGACAGCATTGGCGACCAGGCCGGCTCCGAAACCGACCTGCGTCAGATCATTCGTATGCAGCCGGACGATTCACGGGCCCTGAATCACCTGGGCTACATGTTGGCAGATCAAACCACCCGCTTCGACGAAGCACTGGAATTGCTGGAGCGGGCCATCGCCATCTCCCCTGATGATCCAGCTATCATCGACAGCCTGGGATGGGTGCAGTACAAACTCGGTCGTTACGAAGAAGCCCTGGCCAACCTGCAGCGCGCGTTTGCAGTCTTCCCCGACCATGAAGTCGCCTCCCACGTGGGCGAAGTGCTATGGATGATGGGTCGACAGGAGGAAGCCACCCAGGTCTGGATGGATGCTCTGGAAGCGCGCCCCGATAGCGAGCTCATCAATGAGGTACTCGAGCGCTTTCAGCCCGACCTCTAATGGCTACGCTATTCCAAAAAGTCTTTCTTCCTTATATAGGAACTGTTGCAGGTTCTGCAGTTAGTACCCTACAAATTCCATTCTCCCTGGCTATTTTGAGTCTGGCCCTGGCGAGCTGCTCCGTCATTGCGCCGCCGGCAGTAGAAAACAGTGAGTGGTCTGCACTGAGTAACGACCTGCGGGACCTGGAAATGTGGCAGCTAAGGGGGCGGGTCAACGTGCGCTATGACAATGAGTCCTATACACCGCGCATAATCTGGCGACAGGAAAATCTAAACTACAACATTCGGCTGTGGGGTACTTTTAACGCGGGCAATACCACCATTGAAGGTCGCCCGGGTTTCGTTACCCTTGAGCAAGACGATACGGTGCTTACGGCAAACAGTCCTGAAGATCTCATACTGCAGCAGCTCGGCTATGAACTGCCGGTGTCTTATCTGGAATATTGGATACGTGGCCTGCCTGCTCCCGACTCCCAGGCCGATCTCGCATTCAATGAATTAAATCAACTGTCACAGTTAAACCAGGACGGATGGACTGTGGAGTATCCGGACCCACGTCAGTATGGCGACATCTCACTGCCACGGCGGGTGGATGTGAGCCGCCCTCTGGACGACGTCAGGCTCCGATTTGTGGGTTTGAACTGGACCCTGGAATTCGACGACGACTGATGTCCGCCACCAGCACGCGCTACTTAGCACCAGCGAAACTCAATCTCTTCCTGCATATCACTGGTCGCCGATCCGATGGATATCACGATCTACAGACGCTGTTTCAG
>JAKSCP010000490.1 GCA_022360535.1 Pseudomonadales bacterium
AGGCAATCAGGGCGGCGCAGGTCTGCGCGGGATAACAGCGACGATTAATCAAAGGCAAGGAGAGCAAATAAGCCGCGAACACGCGGCTAATACGAAAACAGAGAAGTGTGACCAACCCAATATGCAGACCGGAAATAACAAAGAGATGGTTGGTACCTGTTGCGGAGAAGAGATTCCAATCTGCAGCGGAAAGCTGACTCCGCTCGCCCAGAATTAACGCTATCATCATCCCTTGATGATCAGCAGCCAGACCAATTGCGTGAAAGTGCGGCTGAAGTTTCGTCAGCAGTGCCTGTCGCCAGTACGCAATGGACCACCTGTTCGTAGTAAGCAATGTATTGCCAGCACTCTCTCTGACATACCCTGTCGCGATGACACCCTGCCGAAACAGATTCGCTTCCCGGTCAAACCCTCCAGGGTTGCTATGGCCATGAACTTGCTTGAGTCGTACTTGCAACCGCCATACTTCACCCGCTACCACCTGAATTTGTTGTTCGCCGGGGAAAGTACTGAGCTGTAACTTGCCTCGCAGGCCCTCAAATTTGGACTGCTGAATAAGAAAATCGAAACTCTGGCCCTGGCTGGTCGTTGTTGGCAGTCCAATCACCTGCCCCTGTACTGAAAAGTCCCTGCCTTCCCACTGCGGAGGTAAGCGGTTGTCCGTATGCTGAACCGCCCAGATCCAGTGCCAGACCAGACCGCAGGTCACACCAAGAAGTAAACTGATTATTTGCTTTGACCGGGACCGCAGGGCCAGCAGTGCCCCACACAGCACCACAGCAAGACTCATGGTCAGTAAGGATCGATCCAAGACAGGAAACAAACTAACCACTGCAATACCAAGGCAGTAGCCAGTGAGGTAAAGGCGCACGCAAGAGTCCAGAGTTTAATAACTACTCTAGGACGCATGGCGCATTCGAGCGAACCAGCAGGAAATTTTATTCGGCGCGCAGAGCCTGGGCCGGTTGAATGGAAGCAGCACGCCTTGCCGGATAAATCGTCGCCACAATAGAAAGCAGCAAGACACCGATTACAACGGTCAATATATCGCCCAATGCAATCTCAGAGGGTAGAAAATCGATCGGATAGACATCGGGATTAAGCAGTTGCACACCGAAACGGCTTTCTATCCAGGCCGCCAGATTGCTGACTTGCAATGAACCAATAATCCCCAGCAACACACCGATTGAAATACCGATCAAACCAATGAGGCTGCCTTGCCAGAGAAAAATGCGACCAATAAACCGGGGGCTGGCACCAAGGGTTCTCAGAATCGCAATATCAGCGCGTTTGTCGCGCACGATCATGATCAGGCTCACCACCAGGTTAAACGCGGCCACTGCAATTAGAAGCCATAGCATGAAGCTGATAATGCCCCTGGAAAACTGAATATTGTTGTAGATAGCGCCCAGTTGCCTGGTCCAGCTATCCAGGCTAACTCCTGGCGGCAGTTCACTATCGAGCTCCCTCGCCAACCCATCTGCCTGCAGCGGATCATTCGCTTTTATCCGCAACCCGTTGAACGGTGTGCGCAGGCGAAACAGCGCACGCGCCGCAGCGATATTGATCATCACCAGTTCGCTATCCAACTGCTGAGTGCCAACCCGAAAAATCCCTGCTACCTCAAAGCGCCGATAAGTAGCCAGGGGAGTAAGCGGATTGATCGATATATTGGGCGAATACAGCAACACATCGTCACCAACATCCACTCCTAACTGCTCGGCCAGACTGTGGCCGATGACCATTCCCCAACGGGATTCCCCCAGCCGGCTCAAATCCCCCGCCTGCATAAAGCGACCGATCACGGAGATATCGTCCTCTGACTGCGCATCGATGCCATTGACCAGGACGCCTTTATTGCCATTGTCCGTGGCAACAACACCCACACTCTGGATCACCGGCGCTGCAGCGAAAACAAGTGGATGGCCGTCAACTGCAGTGGCGACCTCGGCCCAATTGTCCGCATTGAGATTCTCTTCGGAATAAACAGTGACATGGGGCACTATTCCCAGGATGTTGTCACGCATTTCACGATCGAAACCATTCATTACTGACAGCACAGTAATCAATATCGCCACCCCCAGGGCAAGGCCGAAAATGGCGATAGCCGACATGAAAGAAACGAGTTGGCTGCGTTTACCAACGCTGACATAACGCAGGGCGATGAAGCGCGAGATGGGAAAGTTCTGCAGGCTGGCCTGTGGCTCACTCATGCAAGATTCCGTCACGTAATTCCAATTTGCGCTGCATGGACTCCGCCAACTGCTCATCATGAGTGACAATGATAAAGCTGATACCGAGGCTGGCGTTGAGCTCCGCCATTTGTGCTTGCACCTCCAGTGCCGTTCGCCGGTCCAGATTACCGGTGGGTTCATCCAGCAGCACACATTGAGGTTCAGTGACCAGTGCTCGCGCAATAGCGACCCGCTGCCTTTCTCCCCCTGACAATTCGGCCGGCTTATGGCTAGTACGTGCGGCCAGCCCCACCCGTTCCAGCATGGCGCTGCTGCGGCTATCTGAGTCAGCTTTATTCATACCCGCAATCAACAAGGGCATGGCAACATTTTCCAGCGCAGTAAACTCACCGAGAAGATGATGAAACTGATACACGAAGCCAAGGTAACGATTGCGTAACAAGCCTCTCTCGGTCTCGCTGACCTGTGCTAAATCCTTGCCCGCGACTTTCACGGTTCCCGATGTCGGCAGGTCCAAACCACCCAGCATGTTGAGCAAGGTAGTCTTACCCGAGCCAGAACTCCCCACGATGGCAATTTGCTCACCAGCGGCAACGCTCAGATTGACTCCACGCAGCACCTCGACTTCCTGAGGGCCCTGAGCATAGGTCTTTACCAGATCTTCGCAAACTATAACGGGCATGTTGTCTGACATGGTTAGGCGAGCCTCCTACTCGTACTACTCATAGCGCAGCACTTCCGCTGGCTGCACCTGGCTGGCTCTATAAGCGGGGTAAAGCGTGGCAACGAAACTAATCAACAAGGCTGCAGCACAGACCGCAAGCACCTCAGTTGTTTCGATGCGCGTGTCGAGGTGGGAGATGAGGTAGATGTTTGCGTCAGTAAGCAGTGAATTGATAAAGCGCTCCACTATCAGGCTCAACTCGGTAATGTTTGCTGCCAGTAACACGCCGCCGAGACCACCCAGCACCACCCCTACCACACCGGCAATCAAGCCTTGCAGCATAAAGATAAACAAGATGGTTTGCCGACTCGCGCCCATGGTGCGCAAGATGGCGATGTCAGCACTCTTGTCCGATACCACCATCACCAGAGTGGAACTGATATTGACTGCACCAATTACCACGATCATCAGCAACATAAATGAAGTCAGCATCTTTTCCATATTC
>JAKSCP010000081.1 GCA_022360535.1 Pseudomonadales bacterium
AATGACGCATTGATGACACCGCAGTCTCTCAAGCAGGAACTGCCCCTTGAAGGGTCTGCCTTGCAAACAGTTCAACAAGCCCGTGAAACGATCTTCTCAATTCTGGATCGCAAAGACCCTCGTTTGTTTGTCGTGGTTGGTCCCTGCTCCATTCACGATGTGGATGCGGCAATGGATTATGCCCAACGACTAAAAGAGTTGGCGCCCAAAGTTGCGGATACACTGTATATCGTTATGCGGGTGTACTTCGAAAAGCCCCGCACCTCTATTGGCTGGAAAGGGCTTATCAATGACCCGCACCTCGACGATTCATTCAAGATTGAAGAGGGCCTGCGTCTGGGCCGCAAACTGTTGTTAGACATTGCCGAGTTAGGTTTACCGGCGTCTACCGAAGCGCTGGATCCCATATCGCCTCAGTACATGCAGGATCTGATTGCCTGGTCGGCAATTGGCGCGCGAACAACGGAATCCCAGACTCACCGGGAGATGTCGTCAGGTCTTTCTTCCCCTGTTGGTTTTAAGAATGGAACCGATGGTGGACTAATGGTTGCCATCAATGCCATGCAGTCAGTTTCCAGTCCCCATCGTTTCCTCGGTATCAACAGCGATGGTCAGGTGTCCGTGGTAACGACCAAAGGGAATCCTTACGCTCATGTTGTTCTGCGCGGGGGTAGCAATGGACCGAACTTCGATACGGTTCACGTTGCGCAATGCGAAGCGGCATTAGAGAAGGGTGGAGTCAGCAATAACATCATGGTGGACTGCAGTCATGCAAACTCCAACAAGGACCCTGATGTACAACCGCTGGTATTAAAAGATATTACCCACCAGATTCTTGAAGGTAATAAATCGATTATTGGGGTGATGCTGGAAAGCCATATCAATCATGGCAACCAATCGATTCCACAGGATCTGTCGCAGCTTAAATACGGTGTGTCGGTCACCGATGCCTGTATGGATTGGAATACTACCGAAACAGCACTGCTGGAGATGGCCGCTAAACTGCGAGACGTATTGCCGGCCCGCTAGCTAGAAACTCGAGCCCGGCTGAGAGAGAAATTCAATCTCTTCGGCCGTGGACTCCCTACCCAGAAGTTCATTGCGATGAGGATAGCGACCAAAGCGATCGATGATCTCTTTGTGTTTCACTTTGTAGTTAAAGTTGTCTTCCAGCCCCGGTTGGTCAAAGAGAAACATCGCAATCTTATGAATCTCTTGCGACTCACTGTGCATGAAGGGCATATAAAGGAAGCACTTGTAGCGTGGCTCCAGTTCGGCATCCAGTTTTCTGCGTACGGCCTCTTGCGCTAACACCAGCGCCAGGGGGTCATAGGCAAACGCTTCTGCAGAATCACGAAACATGTTGCGGGAGAACTGATCCAACACGATTACTTCCGCCAACGCATCCATGGCATGCTCGCGCCAGGTGTAGAGTTCACCGGCAACAGCGCGTCGATGGACTTCACCAAATCGTTCACGGATCAGGGCATCAAATGCCAGGTCCTTTTTGAAACGTTGCTTTGGTTCGATCTCTTCAAACCAGAATTGGATTACGTCACGAGCAGACATATTTCCCTTATCGACCCGAAACACCCTTTGTTTTAGGGTTGACTCAGTGGCCCAAAAGAAAAGCCTCCGAAGAGGCTTTCCAGGGTTCACTTGTAAGTGCCGTAAGTGCCTGCCTAGGCATTGCTGGCATAGGCGATAGAGAGGGGCTCTTTCTCTCTGCGGCCTTCCGTAATCCACTTCTGTACGAACGGGTTGTCCAGCAAGGTTTGCATATACGTGTAGGCATCGCTACTCAGCTCAGCGCCGTAGGCATCGAAACAAACGGCTACGGGGGCGAACATGCAGTCAGCGATGGAGAAACGACCAAACAAGTAATTGCCTGTTTCCCCGAAGCGGCGTCGTGTGCAGCTCCAAATGGCGTCGATGCGAGCGATTTCATTGACCAGGGCATCCGATGGCAGTAAGCGATAGGAGGCCTTACAGTTCATAGGCCAATCCTTTTTCAGATGCGGAAACTCTGAATGCATCTCGGCACAGATAGATCGTGCGTTGGATTTACGCTTGGGATTGCCTGGCCAGCCAGCACCACCCAACAACTCTTCAGAAATGTATTCGCAGATCGACAGCGAATCCCATACTGTCACTTCCCTGTGAAGCAGTACAGGCACTTTCAGAGAGGGTGAATAGGGCCCGAGTTTTTCCGCCGTGTTGTCCTGATAAAGCGCGATCTGAATTTCTTCAAAATCCACATCAAACATCTTTAACAACAACCACGGACATAAAGACCAGGAAGAATAGTTCTTGTTGCCTATGACGAGTCTCACATCTTTCATCGAAATTCTCCGAATGAGTTCCGCCGAAAACTAGATTACTGACCCTGGGTCAACATCTGTTGACTGGTGTCAATGAGACGAACGATTACCCGACGATCGAAAAAGTCGGTTTCAAAATTCTGTGTGGCGTGCAGCGGCTGAGTTTCGCCGTAGGCGACTGCCGTGATATCGGAATCCAGCAATCCCAGACCGTTGATGAAATCTTTTACCGAGTTCGTGCGCTGCCAGGACAGGTCAAGATTGCGATCAGCATTACCATTACGGTCGGCATAACCGGTAATTTCCAGCGCGCTGTTAGGAAGCTGGCTTGCCAGTTTTACCAGGCTGGTTAACTGTTCTTCATAGTGCCCTTCGATTGCGCTGGATCCGGTTCGAAAGTGCACCGAGATTGCCGTGTTATCAAACAAGGGATTCTGTTCGGCGGTATTTAGAAAAGCAGGAAGAACTCTCAGTGGAGCATTACGCAACTCTTCGAGTTCTTTCAGAGCAAGCTCTTTCTCGAGTTCCAAGGCTGCTGCCTGTCGTTGGTACTGTTCAGTTTCCAACTGCATGGCAACCCAATCGGCCTCCATGTCTTTGTAGTCTGACCGGGTCACCCAGCCATCACCAAGAAAAGCGCCGATAGCGGCACCGATGATAGCGCCAGGAGGGCCACCTGCCGCTGCGCCGATGGCAGCGCCGCTGATAACACCGGTGGCTTCTTCTTTGCTTGCATTGCCATCGTTATCAGCATAAGCGGAACCAGTCATTACGATTGCTGTGACGAAAGCTGTGGACAACACGCTGAGTTGTTTGATCATAGCCATGAATCCTTTTATCTATTTGTTGAGGAACTGGGGGATAGAGTCTCGTCTCTGGGAGTCGAATTAATGAGGAAACAGGCACACCGCGCAGCTTTCCTTCTGTGAGCTTATTAAACACAGTGTTTCTTGCTGCTGCGGGTAAGCTTTGGGGCCATGTGGTGATTAAATATGGCAGAATCATGGCAATCGGCAGGGACTGAGAACCGGGGCTCTTTTTCCCGCGTCAAATAAGGTATATTCGCCCTAAATCACTGATTGTTAATGAAAAGTCTGGCCTTGCGGAAAGTGGGTGGAGAGCAGGCTGGAACTGGAAAGCCAGGGGCAGGACCCTAACAGAATCGAGTACGGACATGAGTAGACGGATAGCCATTGTTGAAGACGAAGCAGCCATTCGTGAGAACTATGCGGACGTCTTGCGCAAGCAGGGCTACGAAGTGCAAACCTATGCTAACCGCAAGGACGCCATGTCAGCCTTCGACATTCGCTTGCCCAATTTGGCGATAATCGACATTGGCCTGGAGAACGAGATCGATGGTGGCTTCACCCTCTGTCAGGCACTACGTTCACTGTCCGACACCTTGCCAATCATTTTCTTAACAGCACGGGACAATGACTTCGACACTGTTA
Source organism: Pseudomonadales bacterium (assembly GCA_022360535.1). GTDB lineage: Bacteria > Pseudomonadota > Gammaproteobacteria > Pseudomonadales > Pseudohongiellaceae > UBA9145. The sequence continues at coordinate 3,773 of JAKSCP010000081.1, forward strand.
GCGGTTTGCGTATGGGTGCGGATGATTACCTCACCAAAGATATTAGCCTGCCTCACTTAACTGCACGCATTGCGGCCCTGTTCAGGAGGTTGGATGTAATTGATCAGCCACCCTCTCCAGAAAACCTTTTACAGCGCGGCAAACTGTCTCTGGATATTGGTCGTCTCACAGTACAGTGGGAAGAGAATCCAGTGCCTCTTACTGTTACGGAATTTTGGATGGTACATGCTTTGGCAAAATATCCGGGTCACGTGAAGAGTCGACAAGTACTGATGCAGGAATCAAAAATCTTCGTGGATGGCAGCACTATCACCTCCCATGTAAAACGAATTCGCAAGAAATTCATGCAGGTGGATCCCAGTTTCGATTGTATCGAGACGGTATACGGTATGGGTTATCGCTGGAACGTGGAACCATCGACGCAACACTAATGTGCAGAATTCTCGGTCATGCAGTAGCTGGCTATAGGCACTGGCGAATTCAAAACAAATTCGCAATAACCAGATAGAACGAACTAGATAATAACCACTCTTACTTCGGGTCATGACAGTTTCTCTGAAAAATCCGTTCGGCATCCGATCGAAACTGGTGTTCCTTTCCAGTTTCTTGCTGGTTATTCCATGGCTGGGGTATCAGTACATTCTGGAAATGGAAGATGTATTGCGCCGTGGTCAGGAGCAGACTGTACTAGGCACGGCGCAAGCGCTCGCCACCGCATTGAATGAAAGACCGGAGTTGTTTAACGAAGCGAATTTCGGCCCGGCAACACGCAGTCAGGATTTATACGTCTATCCAATTTACTCGCCACTCTCACTGGTTGATGGTTCGCTGAATGACTGGGGTGAATATCAACAGTATGAGGTGGGCTATGACGAAAGAGACTATTTGCGAACCAATCTGAATCCAGGCCGACCATATATCGATGGTGAGTCTCTTAAATTCAACTCCATGTTAGGCGAGTACAGCGGTTTTCTCTACGCCTACTTTGAAGTCGCCGATGATCATGTGGTGTATCGTGA
>JAKSCP010000180.1 GCA_022360535.1 Pseudomonadales bacterium
CCCTTTCGTATTTCTGAATGCGTAAATTGATAACATCAGCGATGTAGGCGTTATCATCAAGGTCCAGTGTGAGCGCATGTGCCTCACCGAATTGACCATTCTCCCTGCCTGGTCGACCGATAGCTCCCAGTACTCGACCCGTCATATCGACTTTTGCCAGTTGGCCGTCGAAGCCGGTCGTGATGTACATGTAACCATCGTTATGAAGATGCAAGGCACAAACCATAGCATCGAATAACCACTCACCAAGCAGGCCACCTTCCGTATCGAAGCGATGGATGCGCATGTTCTCCCGATCGGCGACATAAATCGTGTCTTCAGCATCAATCTCGATGGCATGAGCTACCCAAAACTGGCCTTCTCCGTAACCCCGGCTGCCCCACTGGCGAATGAAGTTGCCTTCGGGATCGAACTTCAATACCCGTGGTTCACCGGAGCCATGTCCCTGCGCAATATAGATATTGCCTTGTGAATCCAGAGCCAGATCATTGGGTTGATCCAATAGCTGCGCCCCCGCTGCTTCATCCCATTCACCTCTCTGTCCACGAGTGCCGATCGTCATTAGTTCGTTGCCATTGGCATCCAGTTTCAGTGCCACATGATCGGCCACGTCGGTAACCCAGATGTTGCCTTCCCCATCCAGATAGAGTCCATGGGCGCGTCGTATCAGGCCTGCCTGACCGAAGGAGCGAATGAATCGACCGTTATTGTCGAATTCGATGAACGGCGTTTCTCCACGACTAAATACGAGCAGGTTTCCCTCATTGGTTACCTGAATGGCGGCGTAAGACTCACCCTGGAACTCAGTTGGCATATCAAAAGCTTCGCTGAATTCAATTGGCACGTACTCGGTGAGTGTATATGCCTGCAGTGGAAACAACAGTCGGTTCGGCCTCTGCGCGGCCGCATCAAAAGATGCCGCCAGCAGAGCAATCAAGCAGAAGGTCTTTATTGCTCTCATAGTGACTCCTGAAATTACTCTAAGCCCAGTCAAAATTCTTCTGGATACGACCAAGTCTGGCGTAAAACTCGTCTGACATTTCCCCATCACGTTCCGGTCGTGGCCCTAACAGGCTCACTACGGGAATGACCACCAGAGGTAACAACAAGGTCAGGAATGACGGGTCACGCCACTCTCCCAGATAGGTGATCAATTCATACCACCATTGCGCGAAGCCTCCCGCCGTAGCGTTTTCAGCACCATCGAACAGGGTATTGAACAACCACATGATCAAGCCACCGGCGAAACCGGTTGCCATTCCCCAGAATACCCCCAGCTCGGTAGTGCGCCGCCAGTAGAATACATAGCCTACTGCTATAGCAGGAGGTACGACCATGGCAAAACCCAACAAGAGAAGCTGTAGCACAGAAGTGATATTGCCTAACCAGGCGATAATTGCTGCGGCGGTTCCATAAAGCACGGTAACGATTTTGTAGGCGCGCAGTTTTTTATCACTGTCGAATGATTTCACTCCCGGCACCCAATCATTCACAAACATGGTAGCACTGGCTAACAAGATCGGTGCGCCGGAAGAAATCACCGCCGCTAATACAGCGGCCAGGGCAATACCGCCAAGAATCGGCCCACTGTCGATGGCGAGCTGGGCAATATTGAGGTAGCTGGTCAGACCACTCTCGGCACCATAGGAAGCCAGAGTCAGGATGCCGATGAAGCCGGCCACTATGGGCATCAGAGCCGCAATAATACCCGCCAGAAAGAAACCGGGAATAATGTAGTCCTGCTTACCCGCAGAGCTAGCGTAGTTGGCATAGACTGAAGCCGCAGGCGTGTGAATCGTCGCTGAGATAAACAGCGCAATGATAGTCGCCCATCCAATACCCGCAAAACTCCACCAGCGGGTTTCATCCCTGCCTGATTCAGCCAGTCGGTCATAGCTGATGTTAACCACTTCCTGCCAGCCACCCAGATTGTTCATGGCGACCAGACTTACCAATAACAATCCAAAAATGATCACACTGCAGTGCACAATGTTGGCGACCGCTGTTCCCTTTAGTCCGCCGGTAACGGTAAAAGTCACGATCAAAAAACCACCTATCGCGACACCGACAACGAAGGGTAGCCCGGTTACACCACTAACTATTGAACCAATGACGTAAGGCTCGATGATGTTGACCACAAGGTATTCCGCCTGCACACAGAGACTGGTGAGCCACTGACAGCGATAGGAACCGAATCGATGATCGAAGACCTGACCGACACTCACCACTTTCAGGCGACGGTAGGGAATGGCAAAGAACAATCCAACCAGGAACAATGCGGCGAAGGAATTCACTGCATACCAAAGATGTCCCAGGCCTTCATTGATGACATCACCAGCCACACCATAAGTGCCAGCGCCACCAATTCGGGTGCCAGCAACTCCGGCGGCCAACATGAAAATCCCGAGGCTGCCACCTCCGATAGCCCAATCGTTGGCGTTACTATTGCTGCGATTAAGGTAGATTCCGAAGGCGGCAAAAAATGCCAGGTAGGCAATGATGACAAAGGCAGTAATGCTCATGCACAGCTCCCGCTACTCTTATATTATTACTGTGGTGCTTAGCTGAGTTTTTCAGCCTGCTATGCCCTGACCTGCATCAAGACTCTCACTACTAGACTCGGCATACTACACTAACGACAGAGGAAGTATCTATGCCCACACCTGAACCTGGAAGCGATGCCTGGTTGCAGCAGATTAGTGAAGAAATTATCGATCCTGAGCGCCCGATCATCGACCCTCACCATCACCTATGGAAGAAGCGCTTCGGGCGAGACTATTTGCTTGCGGAGTTCTGGGCCGACACCAACAGCGGCCACAATATTCAGAAGACCATGTTTATGGAATGTCGAGCCTTCTATCTCAGAGAGGGCCCTGAGCATTTGCGACCTCTAGGTGAGACAACATTCATCTCAGAACTCGCTGTTGAAAGCGAATCTGACAATGACAAAGCAACGATAGCGGGCATCATTGCTCATGCTGATTTGACACTGGCTACCGACGCTGAAGATCAACTCATTGAGCTATTGGAGAAACATGAGGAAGTTTGTAAGGGCAAATTTCGCGGCATTCGCCATGCTGGAGCCAGAGACAAAAGACCAGAGGACCTGCTGATCCCGGGTGATGCTCCTCCCTATCTCTACGGTAAGGAGTCCTTTCGCAAGGGCCTGCGACTATTGGCTGCTAGAAACCTGACTTATGACACCTGGCACTATCATCACCAAAACCTGGATTTTCTGGATCTGGCACGAGACGTCCCCGAATGCACGATGATACTGGATCATTTCGGCACGCCACTCGGAGTCGGCGCCTATCGTTACTGTAAA
>JAKSCP010000423.1 GCA_022360535.1 Pseudomonadales bacterium
CAGCATTTCTCAGGCTCAATCTTTGCCATGCTGCCTAAGCTGAGTGAACTGCGAATGATAAACCTGGAACTAGAGAGGGTAGGGGATATCTTAAGTACTGCTAAAGAGAGTGACGGAGAGCAGTACTCTTTAGTCCACGTGCCTATGAGCGGAGACATCGTTTTCAGTGACGTGACCTTTGCTTATCCCGGCACTTCTTCCCAGCCAATACAATCCCTAAACTACAAAATCACGGCGGGCAGATGTACAGCAATAACCGGTCCATCCGGTAGTGGCAAGACGACGCTACTGAAGCTGTTGTTGAAACTGGAGTCACCTACGGAAGGGCAGATATTGATTGGCGGTACTGACATAGTACAAATCAATAAAAGTGAGGTACGCTCGAGAGTTGGTGCAGTTCTGCATGATGATAGTTTGCTCGCGGGAGATCTTGCTTACAACATTAATCTGGGAGTTGAAGCAGATAACTGGAAGCGGCTAGATCAGATCTCGAGAAGACTTGGAATTTCGGAGCTTGTGAAGAATCTTCCGCTTGGCTATAGCACGGAGATTGGAGAAATGGGAAGTGTACTCTCCGCTGGCCAGGTTCAACGTATATTGCTTGCTCGCGCATTGTTCAGAAATCCTCAACTTTTGATTCTGGATGAAGCGCTGTCTCACCTGAATAAGGAAGCGGCACTATCTCTTCTTGAAGAACTGAAATCCACCGGGGCGACTATTGTATTGGTCACACATGACACTTCGGTAATAGCTGCCTGCGATGAGGAATTTTGCTTGGGTTAGCAGGTACGGCTTGAATAACTATCAGCAGGAGCAGGGATGAATCAATATCATCAGAGTGGAATGACCTACTATGTAACTCAACATAGCAGTATTTCGGGCGCAGCTTTCTTTGATGATGCCTGTTGTAAATTCTACTTGCTCAAGCTGCTGAACTGCCTTCGGCCATTTCACGTACACTTGCATGCGTACTGCTTATTGCCAGATTCAATCAGTCTATTGGTCACAACCCAGACACCGGTTGGATTAGCAAATCTAATGCAGAATGCAATGAAAGAATATGAGAACTATTACCAAATCAGATTTGAAAGAAAGCCGCCAACTTTGTTTCATGCTTTTAAATCTCACAAAGTTGAGAGTGACGGTTCTGTAGTTTCGATTCAGTTGTCAATTGAGCAGCAGCCACTGGCTCGTAAGTTAGTCGATCATCCCGGGATGTACCCATGGTCTAGTTATGGCAGCAACGCTTTCGGACTCAGAACTCTAACGCTCACTAAACATCAAGCCTATGTTGAATTTCTAAAAAGAAATCGAAACGCACTGAGCCAATACAGAAATCTGATAGTGAACTACAACATCGGAGATCGAAAACTCTGTTCGCGACGGCAGGGATTAACAAACAGTTTATCTGAGCTTGAGACAGAGAATTTCATGCACGGCTCCGTGCCAGAGTGCTCGCGAGTAAGCAGCTTTCCAATCCCACCAACTTCCGGTGATAAAGGTTAGGCTGGAATCTGTAATTTTCGTTCAAATCTTCCGATATACTGAGAAATAGCGGGTTTCTGGGATAGAAATCCGTGATACTCGGTCTTAGTGACGAATGGATTTGGTGGTTCTCGAAGTCAACCAATACAATAATTCTTCGTTAGAATCCTAGCGCAGCTGTTATAACGCACGGGCGTTGCGCCAGAACTCAACCAAACTCTATTAAAAGAACGATGGAACACCAGCGAACAGAATTTTATCCGTTCTACGATCCATACCGTGGTGGAAATATGCTCAGCTTGACCGCCAAGGTCAGCCTGTCTTTGAGTGTTGGCTTGTTTTATGTCCTTGCACAATTTGTGGCTATTACCGACAAGATGGAATTTTTCGAGCAGAGCATGTGGGTGCTCGGTGCCATCATGTCCACCTGCATCATGGCGCTGTACGCCGCCACCATGGCCTTTCGTAAGACCCTTGCCACCATCGACCGCATCGAAGGCAAGCCCCGTTTAACTCAGGAAATTGTAGAGAACTGGTTGCGGGACGATCGTTTTCTAATGGCGGGGGCAGGGTTTGCCACAATCAATACTACTATTGGTCATCTCATGGGTGTACCCACAGTTCTCCATGAATCGGTGTCGTCACTTGTCCTGATCTATATGGGATTCTTGGTTGGTGGTTTTCTGGCTGGTATGGGACTCCTGTCAACCGCTGCTGTCATTGTGTTGCACCTGCGTTTTGCGCCCACTCTGCAACATACGCTGGATCCGAATAATCCCGATGGCTCCGGTGGCATCGGCACGCTGGGCGACTCGTTGTGGTTCTTTGCCCTGTTGATCGGCTCGGTAGGTGTATTGGTGTCGATCTACCTGGTCAACATGCAATGGAGTTTCATGTACAAGGGTTACGTGCAGGTCATCTATTTGCTGTGGTTGGCCATACCCTATTTATTGGCGGTGTCGATTGTCCTGATTCCAGGCCTGGCAGTACGCAGACAGGTCAGCGAGTACAAATCTTATAAGGCAAAACAACTCAAGGAAGAACAGTCCAGATTGTATTCCTCTTATAAGGAGTTCGATGAAGCAGATGATGATGAAATCATCGCCACCAAACGTGAACTCAGCGACAAGATGAACCGCATCGAAGACCAGATGGAAAAATTACGCAAGATGCGTAATTCTCACATCGATGCCAAGGACAATTAGTCTCCAGAATATTTCTTAGCGCTTAATCTCAAGCGTAATCTTCTATCGCCGGGCAGGCACAGAACAGATTGCGGTCACCGTACACATTGTCGATGCGATTGACCGGCGGCCAGTATTTCGCTTCCCGGTTCTCATCGATTGGGAAAGCGCCCTGAGCTTTTGTATAGGGCCGCTTCCAGTCTTCGTCCAGCACATCCTCCAGAGTATGAGGCGCTTTCCGTAGCGGATTGTCTTCCGCATCCATCTCACCGGATTCCACCCGGGCGATTTCCTTGCGGATCTGGATCATGGC
>JAKSCP010000080.1 GCA_022360535.1 Pseudomonadales bacterium
GGCGCCTGGTCTCAGGGCAGATGGCTAAGGGAATAGCTAAGGGAGCAGCCCACTACCAGTAATCGCTTGTCCGGGGAACTCGCCCTCCACAGTTTCGCCATTACGAATAACAGGAGTGCCCATTACCAGTACATATTCAATTCCCTCGGAGTAAGAGAGCCCCTCTTCAAAGGTGGCGGTGTCGATAATGCGCTCCGGATCGAAGAGGGTGAGATCGGCATCGGCTCCTATTTGCACTCTGCCTTTCCTGGCCATCTGTGGCGCATAAGGTTCGAGTCGCCGTGCGGGCATCAAGGTAATTTTGCGAATCGCCGACGGCAAATCGAGCACGCCCCGTTCCCTGACATAGCGTCCAAGCACTCTGCTAAAAGTACCTGCTGATCTGGGATGGGCACCTGGCGCATAGGGCATGCCATCAGAAGCCACGATCACGAAATCCTCGGAGAGTGCGCGATCAATCCAGGCTTCCTGCATCATGTGAATAATGACCGGTCCACCCTGGGCACGATACAGTTCGAATGTTTCGGCGTTGAGCCTTTCCCCTGTCGCAACCCACTGCAGAGCGTCATAGCTGACTCCAAAATCATTCTGCCAGCCCTCATCGAACAGGGCGGACTCGAGTCCGGTTGATGCAGCGGTGTAGGGATACACTTCGGTACTGATATCAAATCCGTTGGCTTGCGCTCTGGAGATCATATTCAAAATCAGATCGATATTTTCCAAAGCCATGGAATTCACATGCACGATATGCAGAGGAGTCGACGTGAGCACTGAATTGGCGATGACTTCTTGCATGGCCAGTGGCTCTGATGATCTGACGTGAGTGAAGATAATTCCCGATTGTTCTGCCGCAAACTCGAACAGATCATAGACTTCCCGTTCATTCACGCCTGGTGAGTATTGGTGCGCAAGACCGATTCCTATTGCGCCTTCATTCAAGTCTTCTTGAATCTCCGCGCGAAGCAATTCGTATCTGTCTGGAGTAAGTGTGGCGTAGCGACTTTCTCTCATTGATCCGGCATAGGGAATCGCGTCACCGTTTGGTTCAACGTGGCGCCGTCGCAAAGAGCTCGCCAGAATTCTGGCGTCCTGACCTTCGTGCAGGGCGATTATCCTTGCTGTGTTATGGGATGCGGATGCGCCAAAGTGAATTGGCCGTTTGCCACGTCTGGCTTCCAACCATTCCTCAACACCGTAGACGCCGGATTCCAGTTCAAGCGTTGTGGTCACGCCGTCGTGTGCCATGAAGTAACTGGACGTTTCCGACTGGCCGTGGGTGTGCATGTCGATAAAGCCAGGCGCAACAACGAGACCGCTGGCGTCGATAAGCTCACCGGTGGGAGAGAGCTGATCGCTCAGCGGAGATGTGGAGATGGCTACAATCGAACCGTCGACGATGCCCACATGGCGAATTGCATCCAATTCAGTTTCTGGGTCGATAACCCGCCCATTAGCGATGACCAGATCCAGTTGCAGATCATCCTCCGCCCCCAGGGTTGGCAGGCAAAGCAGGGAGCAAACAGCAAAGGTTGCCAAGTGGCGAATCGAGACTGAAAACGGTTGGCTCATCTGCTGACCTCCGGTGTGTCTAGAGAGGGGTTGGTGACAGGGAACCAGCGAAACCTTATCACAAGCACTGAGGAACGGCACGAGAGGAAACCACCGATAATAAGCAGGCAATAAAAAGCCCGGAGACCTTGCGGTGTCCGGGCTCTGGAACTAACGTCTAGCTAGGAATTAATCGTCCCCGGCACCAGCTTCTACATAGCGGTAAAAGCCGAAGAACATTTCCTGCCAGGTTTGTTCCCCCCATGTCAGTGTCTGGGAAGGATCAGGGTTGAAAGGATTCATCTCGGAGTTATCAAAAGTACCGGTGAAAATCATTTCAGTACCTGCTGGTACGAACTTCGGTTCCTTGAAGTCGTAAACCTTCTGCCAGTTGAACTGGTAGTTAGGCACATTTAACACTTCTTCAGTGCTGCCGTCTGGGTAGACCAGCTTGAAGTTAGCGTCGTAGCCACGGTAGTGCATGTGTGGCCCAAGCATCGTCAGGTAAGAGTCTTTGCGGAACTTCGCAGTGGCAACCATTTCATGGCGCGCTTCGAAGGGAGGAATGTTGATATCCAACTCCGCAGCAGATCCGCCCAGAACAGTCAGCTCTGGCTCTTCGTCCCACAGGTACAGAGCGATTTCTGATTCGTCGACAGTTTCACGACCGGAAGTGGTGTAGTGAAGCTGCAGCATCAGACCGCCGCCTGCCTTAAGAGGGAAGCCTGAATTTTCAGGATAAGTGTTTACTTCGTTACCTGGGGCATAAGCACCAAGGCCAATACCCTGATTCAGAATTTCGAATTCGTTTACGCCGTTAGGACCGTAAGCGAAAGCAATAATGTGGTGAAGAACAGTGGTGTCGCCAGCTTCGAATTCGATAGCTTTAACCCACACGTCTTCTTCCAGGTTCAGAGGCATCGCAATATTGCGGTAATCCTGAACACCAGTCGCAGGAATTTGCTGAGCAGGAATCTGGTAAACCAAATCTGGCTCGCCGTATGACCACTTAACAAGCTCAGGGTTGTACTCAGCAAGTGGGTCGACACCGTCATTGTTCTGCGCACCCGCTTCGATCCAGCTCACCAGCTTTTGAGTTTCCTCAA
>JAKSCP010000418.1 GCA_022360535.1 Pseudomonadales bacterium
CGACAGTGGTGACCACCATGATCATTTGGTGTGCACAGAAACGGGAACCGTTATTGAGTTTCACAACGACAAAATCGAAGCTCTACAGGAAGAGATAGCTAAAAAGTTAGGCTATGAACTCGTCGATCACAACCTGGTTTTGTACGGTAAGCCTAAATCGAAGTGAAATCTAAAGGGCAACTGACCCTGCTTCAGGCTCGTTTCTACTCAGTATCCGTATTTTTCCCGGAGGGAATCCGCATAGCTCCTTGCACATCCGGCGTGAGGGCCATTGCTGTGCCCATGTGACTTGGGTCCGTGATTACACGCGCTTGTACAAGTGTGACCTGAATCATTCGCTTGCTTGTCGGCAGACGGTGAGGGCTCCACGCTGGAACCACCAACCTTGAATGAAGACGTTTTCTTGATCAGATTCACTCCAGAACAAGCTGGGCAGCTTGGAGTGTCAAAAGAACGGACTAAAAAGCACTCAAATTCTTCTGAGCAGTCTTCGCAACGATAATCGAATATCGGCACATTCGCCTCGCCTGTTTTCTGGCCTATTTAGCGCGACTAATCGAGTACTCGGGTGCCAAATCAAGTGGCTTCAGGTAGCTTTGAAAGGCTGTTTTGGCGCTGTTTGTGGCGCTCAATTCGTCGCACATTTGTATCTATCGTGTTAGGTTATATCATAACAAAAATAAGATTGCTGGAGTCTAGAATCATGCAAAACATTCGTTCCTTGCTGCGCGCTTCTACAGCCTGCTTACTGACGGTCGGCTCACTTGCCGTTTCTGCCCAGGAATATGGATTCGCTCGCGGTGAGATCGGCGAAAGTCCCTACACAGTCGTAAGTGGCTGGCTACAGCCTTTCCAGGAAGAAGGTTTTGCCTTCGGTGGAAATTCTGCAATCTGGGCAGAGACGCCAGACCGGATCATTATTAATCAGCGGGGAGAAACTTATCTCCCTTATCCCATACCCGATGATTACCCAGGTTTTGCCGGTGCTTTGGGTATCAATGTGCTGACTGAACCCAATCGCCGTGTCTGGCAAAACTGCCTGTTCGAAGTGAATGCTGATGGTGAGACGATCGCAGTTTGGGATCATCTGGATTATCTGTGTGAAGGTGCAGATGGGCCAGGGCCGGAACGAATCAGAGTGAACCCCTACGACCCGGAGCGTAAGCTTTGGGTCGTCAATCAAACCCATCATGAGATTCATGTCCTGTCTAATGATGGCAGCGAAGTCATAGCTACCTACGGCGAGCGAGGTGTGCCTGGCAATGACGCTACTCATTATGGCAGTCCACAGGATGTCGCTTTCATGCCCGATGGCCGCATCCTGGTTGCCGATGGCCTGCTTAATCACAGGGTCGTCGTTTACGACAGTGAGATGAACTATCTCGGTGAATTTGGCAGTCAAGGCGATGGACCTGGACAATTCAATACCATCCACTCACTTGCCGTTGGTCCTGAGGGGCGGGTGTTTGTCACTGACCGTTCGGGGGTAAATGGTGTCAATCTCTTTCGTGCCACCGACGACCCGGGGGTGTTTGAGTTTGAACGCTCCATTGGCGCACCGTTAGGGCTGCCATTGGACATTATTGTGAATGAGAACGACTTTTGGATAACCGACTTGCGTCCCTTGCGTTTTGTAAATTTCGATTTCGAAGGAAATATTAAATACACCTGGCTCGTTCCTCGAGATCTGCCTGATGGCTATCTGGAAGTACATACTTTTTCCGTTGCTCCCGACGGGACTCTGTATGGCGGGGACAACCAGTATGGCCGCACTCAAAAATTTGTTCCGAAACCTGATGCCGACCCAGAGCTACTCATAGAACCGCCCTGGTTCGCCAATTGATAGACACGACTTTGATTTACTGGAGAGCAATAGCAATGAAAGTAATAAGACCATTAAAGCAGAGCCTGTTAAAACTCTCGCTTATCTCTTCGGTTGTTTTAGCTGCACAGCTAGCAACCCCAATAGCGTTTGCCCAAGACAATGCTGGAGTGACTCGATACGTCCGCTTCACTGATGAGTCAGGCACTCACAGTGGTATCCTGGATGGTTCCACTATACGCGTACTTGATGGTGACCCTGTGTTCGATGACGGGGTTAGCCCAACAGGTCGCACCGTTGCGCTGGGCAGTGTGGAATTGGAAATTCCCATGAACCCGGAAAGGGTGCCCCATGTGCTTGGCGTCGCCATTAACTCTAACAATCCAAACGGCAATCCGGTCGAAGCTGAACACCCAACCTGGTTTGGCAAGGCAACGACATCACTCGCCAAGAACGGTGCGCCAGTTGAAGTGCCCTTCGGTGCAACTAACTTCAATTTTGAAGGTGAGCTGGCATTGATTATTGGAAGAGAAGGTCGGCACATTCCTGAATCCGAAGCCATGGACTACCTGTTCGGGGTTGCTGTTGGCAACGACTGGAGTGAGAACGATTGGTGCGGAGAGAGACGGGGCATTGAAGAACCCAGCCATGTGTTCTGTAAGGCTGGTGATACCTTTGCCACATTGGGCGATCAGGTTGTGACCGGTCTTGATCTTAGCGACCTCGAACTGACTGTTCGATTGAATGGTGTGGTTGCTGCCCAGGGATCCACGGCCTATTTTCGAAATGATCCGGCGGCACTTATCAGCAAGTTGAGCCACTACATGACCTTGAAACGTGGAGACATCATCTATACCGGCACAGTTTCTCCACCCCAGCTACCAGGTACTCGACGTCAATTATGGCAGGATGATGTGGTCGAAGTTGAAATCGAAAACGTCGGCATCGTGAGCAACCAGTTGGTTCGTGTTACACGTCAGAATGTGGCCGGCCCCGAAATTGGGGCAGCCAATGGCAGCTATGTTCGCTTTCGCCATTCAGGAGGTTATTCCTTTGGCATGTTGGATGGTGATGAAGTGCGAGAACTGGATGGTGATCCCGTCGAGGGAGGAGCTACTACAACAGGTCGCAGCTTCGATGTTTCCGATGTGGAAATTGGATTGCCAGTCGATCCGGAAGCACCAGGCAGAAAAGTGTTGGCGGCGGCGGCCAACTATCATCCCGTGAATGGTCCGCCTCGACAAGTTCCTCATCCCAGGTATTTCTTCAAGCATTCCGCAGGATTAAGCGCAGACGGTGATGACGTTGAACGACCACCAGAAGTGGAGATGTTCATTCCAGAGGGAGAGCTGGTGCTGGTGATTGGCCGTCGAGGGCGTCACATTCCCGTTAACGAAGCCTTGGACTATGTGTTCGGCGTCGCGGCCGGCAATGACTGGTCTGAACTGGCCTGGATAACAGCAGGACCGGGAACTCGTCCACTTAAGTTAGTTGGGAAAGCAACTGATACCTGGTCCGGTCTGGGTAGTATGATTGTACGTGGTCTTGATTACAGTGATTTGCAAATTACCACGCGCGTGAACGGCGAGCTTTTATCTCAGGGTCAAACGTCTACTATGATCAATAACCCAGCGAGACTCATCAGCTACCTGTCGCGCTACATGACACTGGAACCTGGTGACTTGATCTACACCGGCGCTATCTCACCGGAACCTGGTATGCGCAGCAATTTGGAAGTCGGCGATGTGGTTGAAGTTGTTGTCGAAGGGCTTGGCTCGATGGAACAGGAAGTTGTATCTATGCCTGCCTGGCCATACGCCAATCCTTAATCGAATGCTGGGGTTAGAGTAAATTCAAACTATTGAATTTTCACTCTGACCCCAGTTATTGTAGTAAAAGGCAGTTACACTCAAACTGTTGCTGATGCATGTCGACTTGTTTTTCACAGGCTAAGTGAATGTCCTTAAGACCACTCAATACTATTCGATGCAGTCTGACGATTGCCTGCATGCTGTTCATGTTGAGTGTGCCGTGGCCACTCACCGCGACAACCATACTCGGTATGGACATTGATGAAGTTGCAGGTAGTGCTGAACTCGTATTTGAAGGGCAGGTTCTCGAGCACAATGTGCAAGAAAACGCGGCAGGTATGGTGGTCACCTATGTCACGTTTCAGGTAAACGATGTCATCAAGGGCGACTATTCCGATTCCTTTTTAGAATTGAAGTTTGCTGGCGGTGAACTTAATGGTCAGA
>JAKSCP010000242.1 GCA_022360535.1 Pseudomonadales bacterium
CCCTGGGTTGTCCTGTCGAATCAGGTATTACCAGTTTTGAAGGTCAATATCCCAATCCAGCAAATCCCCATAACCCAATGTTTGATGATCAGGGAAAAGTCTGGATAACCACGCAAGTGAGAAGAGAATGGGATGAAGACCTTCCTGACTTCTGCAAGGATGAACCCGGAATAGCTGGCAACTACCATCATCGACAGTTGGGTTGGTTCGACCCCGAATCGGAAGAGTTCGAATTAATCGATACCTGCTATGGCACACATCATCTGCAATTTGATCAGGACGGTGTGCTATGGACCAGCGGCGATTCGTTTGGGATCGGATGGTTCGACCCCAGCAAGTATGATGTTAATAACCCAGACACCTTGGCTGAAGCACAAGGCTATGCTCAGATTGTCGTTGACAGTAACGGGGACGGCAATGCCGATCAGGAAATTCGAGGATTCAACTATGGCGTAATTCCGAATCCCACCGATGGAAGTATCTGGACCTCGCAACCGAATGGAGGCAGAGGACGCCTGGTTCGCTACGAACCGGAAAGCGGAACATTCGAAACTTTCGTTCCGCCAAATCCTGGATCTGGTCCTCGAGCTGTTGATGTCGATACCAATGGAATCATCTGGGTGGCGCTGGGCGGCAGTGGACACCTGGGTCGCTTCGACCGGTCTTTGTGCAGCCAGACCTGGGGATCCGGAGATCAATGCGAAGAGGGCTGGACTATCTATAAAAGCCCGGGCCCGCTGATGAATACCGGAGACGATCCCGCCGATGAACGCAACGCCGACTTTCACTACTACTTATTTGTCGATCAATTCAATACATCGGGCCTGGGAGAAAACACCGTTGTACTCAATGGCACCGGTTCAGACTCATTGCTTGCATTCAATCAGGAAGCAGAAGAATTCACCATCATTCGCATTCCCTATCCGCTGAATTCTTTCACCAGAGGACTGGACGGCCGCATCGACAATGCCTCTGCTGGATGGAAAGGTCGGGGATTGTGGTTTACCAATGGCCTGGATCCTGTCGTCCACAGTGAAGTAGGCCGATCCTATGTCGGCAAAGTTCAGATACGCCCAACACCGTTAGCACGCTAGAACAACATGAAATCTTCGCTGCTAACCAGTCTATCCGGAGATTGCTACGCCTCAGTCAAGATCACTGTTTGCCTATTAGTCACTACTGCCTCGTTTATAGGGAGCAGTGCTCAGCAAGAATTTAATCTCGGCAGAGCGCTTTCTGGAACAGCATCAAATCCCGCTAGCAGCCTGGAGTCATTGTCAGTTGATCCACAAACGATTCCACTGTTACAAAACTATTCTGCAGTTACTGACGAGACACTCCAAAACCCTCCAGATTCGGATTGGTTAATTTGGCGCAGCACCTATGCGAGCCAAGGCCATTCGCAACTCACAGAAATTAACACCAACAACGTTGAAAACCTGCAGTTGGCATGGCGCCAGCAAATCACCCCTGGCAACAATATGCCAACACCACTGGTACACGATGGCGTTATGTTTCTCTATAGCGCGGGTGACGTGGTTTTGGCATTGGATGCAACTAACGGACAACTTCTCTGGCGGTATCGCCACCAGGGCGGTGAAGTAACCAGTCAAAAATTTGGGTTAGCGCTGCATGGCAATAAAGTGCTGATGCCAACTTCCGATGGCCACATAGTTGCTTTGGATGCGCGCAGCGGCAATGTCATCTGGGATCACACTATAGACACTCAGGGTGTGACAGGGTATGTGCTGCGCAGTGCTCCGCTAGTCGCCAGCGGGCAAGTTATTCAGGGTGTCATCGGATCGCGGGTTCCGGGGGGTGGCTTCATTGTCGCGGTAGATCTGGAATCAGGCACCGAGACCTGGCGCTTTAATACTATCGCCCGCCCAGATGAAGTCGGCGGCAACACCTGGAACAACATTCCACTTGCAGAACGTCAGGGCGGATCTGTTTGGATACCCGGCAGCTATGATCCTGAACTCGATCTGGTGTTCTTCGGCGCCTCTCCAACCTACAATACAGCTCCCCTGCTTTATCCCATTGGTATCGAAGGAGTAAATAACGCGGCTTTGTATACCAACAGCACTCTCGCGTTAAGACCAGCTACCGGTGAACTCGTTTGGCATTATCAGCATATGGCCAACGACCAGTTTGATCATGACTGGATTTTCGAGCGCACTATCCTGGAAATGGACGTCGCCGGAGAATCAAGAAAACTCATTCTGACAGCAGGCAAGCCCGCCCTATTCGACGCCATGGATGCTGCAACCGGCAAATACCTGTTCTCTTTCGATACAGGCATTCAGAACATTGTCGGGCAAATCGATCCCGATACTGGATTCAAACACATCAACCCAGGAATCTATCCAGACACTGAATCCACTCGCCTGGTGTGCCCCATGTATCAGGGCGGCCGCAACTGGCCCGCTACATCAACCAATGAGGAGGCAGGTCTGCTTTTCGTTCCTTTGTTCGAAGTCTGCATGAACACAAGACTTACCGGCGAAACCGGGTTACTGAGCAGCGGTTTGCGTATGGATCCGGCTCCACTGCCTGGTAGTGATGGCAATTTTGGCAGTCTGCAGGCAATAGACTTGGCCAGCAGAGAAATGCTATGGCAATACCGCCAGCAAATGCCCCCCAGCTCAGCAGCATTAAGCACCAAAGGGGGCCTGGTTTTCGCTGGTTTTATGGATCGCTCATTTAAGGCCTTTGACCAAAGAACAGGGAAGCAATTGTGGCAGACTCAGCTTGATGCGATCCCGGCATCGTTCCCAATTACCTACTCCGTCGGCAACAAACAGTATGTGGCGGTCGTGTCAGGCCAGCTCAATATGCATACGGGCATCTGGCTTGGGATATTGGCCCAGTTTACCGGTCACGTGGAGCACGATCCTGGCCTGCCTGCCATTTGGGTTTTTGCCCTTTAACCAGCTATTGGATAGTAGCTATATAGATCACATAGGGCTGCATAGATAGCACCTATATATAGAAGAAAGACTTTGGCGGAATAGCGTCGCCAAAGAGTTCCAAATCTGTGAGCGCAATATGATGATGAACTTAGATCTGATAAGAGGCGTTGTTTCAGCCACCGCAATCTGTGTGGCGACAAATGCACTTTCCCAAGTAGTTACGGACATAAATGACAACACGATGGCTGATGAAAGTGCGGGAGAAAACTGGTTGGCGTTCGGAAGAACTTATAGCGAGCAACGCTTTAGCCCGCTCGATCAGATCAACACTGGCAATGTGGCCAGCCTGCAGCCAGATTGGTATATCGATCTGCCCAATAGCCGCAGTCTGGTTTCAACTCCATTGGTAGTCGATGGCGTGCTTTACTTCATTGGCGGCATGAATGTGGTGCGCGCTATTGATGCAACCAGTGGCGAAGAATTGTGGCGCTACGATCCGCGAGTTGCTGAACGGGCCTCCCGAAGAATGCGCGCAGGTTGGGACAACAGCCGTGGAATTGGATTGTGGGAAGACAAAGTTTTTGTCGCCACCTGGGACGGCAGGCTTATAGGAGTTGACCGTCATACCGGTGAAGAAATTTGGAGCGCGCAGACAATCGATCCAGACCTGGCCATGTATATCACCGGCGCGCCTAAAGTGTTTAAAGGCAAAGTTCTCATAGGTAACGGTGGCACAGAACACGGCCCGAATCGTGGCTATGTGACCGCCTATGATGCGAACACCGGGGAACAAGCCTGGCGCTTCTATATTGTGCCTGGAAATCCAGACGATGGCTTTGAAAATGAAGCGATGGCAATGGCAGCTGAAACATGGACTGGAGAGTGGTGGCTGCATGGCGGTGGTGGCAATGCCTGGCATGGCTTTACCTATGACGTCGAACTGGATCAACTCTATATAGGTACCGGGAACGGCTCGCCCTGGAACAGGCAAATCAGAAGCCCTGGAGGTGGAGACAATTTATTTCTTTGCTCGGTGGTAGCACTCGACCCGGATACCGGTGACTATCTCTGGCACTATCAAACCACTCCTGGAGATACCTGGGATTACAACTCGAACATGGACATCGTGCTTGCGGATTTGCCTATCGATGGTGAATCGGTTCCTGCCCTGATGCACGCGCCAAAGAATGGATTCTTCTACGTGATAGATCGTAGGGACGGCAGCCTGATTTCGGCAGAGCCCTATGTGCCAACTACCTGGGCATCCACTATCGATTTAGTAACCGGCCGTCCAATCGAAAACCCTGGCGTTCGTTATGAAACAGCTCCCGCTCGAATAGCACCCAGCAGCATAGGCGGTCATAGCTGGCATGCCATGTCCTATAACCCACAAACTGGACTGGTGTACATCCCTAGCATCTTTCTCGCCACAGGCTTCTCCAACGGCAATATCGATATCGAAAACTATCGTAATGAGCAATGGCGATTTGATATGGCAATTGGCAGCGGTCCGGGTGGCGGACCCACGCGGGAATTTCCTGGCGCTTTGCAGGCCTGGGATCCTGTGCGGCAGGAAATGGTTTGGGAAGTTCCAGCGGATGGGGTATGGAATGCAGGGACACTCACAACAGCCAGCAACCTTGTATTCCAGGGACGAGCAGACGGTCATTTAATTGCCTACAACGCTGAGTCTGGCGAACAACTTTGGGATTACGATCTCGGACTGGGTATTTCAGCGCCACCTATTACCTATTCAGTAGCTGACAAACAGTATCTTGCCATCCTGGTTGGTTGGGGTGGCAGTATGGCAGCGCTTGGAGGCAGTGGCATGGCTCAATACGGTTGGGCCTACGGCGCACAAACCCGAAGGCTGGTTGCCTTTTCGTTGGACGGCAGCACTGCGCTACCGGCTCAGGCACCGCCTACCATTCCCCAGCCTCTGCTTTCTTCGGACTTTGTTGTGGATCCTCAACTTGCGCAATCAGCTGCAGAAAACTTTGCGACGGCCTGCATGTGGTGCCATGGTGGTGGCGCCATATCCTCCGGCATGGCTCCCGATCTGCGCGCTTCGGCTATCCCGCTGTCTGCTGCAGCGTTTGAGCAAGTCGTAAGAGGGGGTGCGCTAATGGAAAACGGCATGCCACCATTCAGTGATTTTTCTGATGAACAGTTAGAAGGCCTTCGGCATTACATTAGAGCCGCTGCTGAGCGGACTGCAACCGTTCAATGAACTGGTCAGCAAGCCACAGACTGACTGCAAAATCCGACCAGGCGCTTTACTGTAGGGTGTACCAACAGCTTATAGTGCTAGACAGTTTAGGCCTCCCAGCTGTTCTCAGATTACAGCCAACAGGAGCCAGGTTCTGACAAGAATGAACCAGAATTAATCGCCAATACACTCCAGTTGGGGATGTTACGATGGTAAAAAAAGCAATATCAGCCCTTGCGATCATTAGCATCACCGCGCTCACTAATCTCGTCTCAGCACAAACCAACTGGGAAGCACCCCGATTGGAGAATGGCAGACCGGACTTACAGGGTGCCTGGACGAATGGCACGATTTCAACGCTGGAGCGAAGCGATAGATACGGAGAGAAGCTGGTATTTACCGAAGAAGAGGCGCTGGAGTTTGAGCAATCTGCTGGTTTAAACCGGTATGCGGCTGGCGACGCCAGACCGAGTGATCCGAATCGGGAAGCGCCAACCGCAGGTAGAGATCCTGGCGCCTACAACGCGTTTTGGTTGGAGCCGGGAACCAGAACAATGCGCATTGGAGGCGAAGGTCGTACTTCTTTTATTGTAGAGCCTGCTGACGGAAAGATTCCTTACTCAGCTGCCGGCCTTGAGGCCTGGGAACAGTACAACTCGGAAGCAGGCTCTGATGGACCGGAACAGCGACCACTGGAAGAGCGCTGTATCGTAGGGTACGGATCCACAGGAGGCCCACCCATGCTGCCTGTTGTCTACGGTAACTATTATCAAATAGTTCAAACCGATGACTATGTTGTTATTCGTATTGAAATGAACAACGATGCCAGAATCATTCGCCTGGATTCCGAACACCATGACCCTGGATTAAACCCCTGGCTTGGCGACAGCGTTGGCTTTTGGGACGAGAATACCTTGGTTGTCCAGACAACAAACTTTCATCCGCAGCAGAGCTTCAGAGTCGCAACCCAACACCGCATCTACATTCCAGAAGATGCGCTGGTTACTGAACGGTTTACCAGAACTGGCCCGGAAGAAATTCTTTACGAGTTTACTGTCGACCATGATGAAGCCTTCACTCAAGCCTGGACTGCGCAAATAGCAATGCGACGTGCTGAGCAACCCCCTTTCGAGTTTGGTTGCCACGAAGGCAACTATGCCTTGCGTGGCATTCTTGCCGGAGCTCGCAGGGAAGAAGTAGCTGCTGAGCTTGCAAACTGAAGCAGGAAATCTTGCATCGTTTTGGAAACAAGGTTCAGGCTGCCCACAAATAGAAAAAGAATCTAAACGATTAAGAATATGAGTGAGGAAACTAGGAACAGAAAATTCAACTGGAAACTCTGGGCAACTGGTGGGCTATTGGCCCTGCTACCCGCTACTGCAGTTGGATTTCTACTTTTCTCCAACATCTGTCCTTGCGCACTGACGCCGGGCGGTCTCTTATTCGGTGACTGGGTGGAATCACCTGTATCTGATTGGAATACAACCTCAGCAAATCAGGAAGACCTTTGTCAGCTCCAGATTTGGGCCGGGATCAGACCTCACTCGATAAACCTGAATTGCATGGCCACCCCTGAAGGTGAGTTGTTTCTAAGCTGTTCGGTTTGTGACAGAAAGTACTGGGCTGCCAGAGTTGGTGCTGATGAAAGTGCCGTTTTGCGACTCGGCAATCTACTCTACCCAGTCACGCTGAATCGTGAAACTGATCCTGAGACAATGGACCGGGCCTTTCGGGCCAGAGTCCTGAAGTTACAACATACTGATTTGGAAACTATGGTAACACCGCGCCCGCCTCTGGATCAGGAACGATTCGATCATTGGTGGACCTTTAGAGTCACTTCTCGCACATAGTTTATTTTTGGGAGACAACAATGAAACTGCCAACGCAACTACTCTCAGTCATGTTAGCAATGTGTACAGCACAACCGATGCTGGCTGCGGAAGAGTACCAGGTACCAAGAACCGAGTGGGGACAACCGGATTTGCAAGGAGTCTGGAACTTTTCTTCCGACGTTCCCATGATCCGCCCCGAACGTTTTGGTACCCGCGAGTTTCTGACCGAAGAGGAAATTGCTGAAATTGCTGCAGCACGGGAACGTCGCGATGGCAGTTCCGATGCGGCCATTCCAAACGGTGGGTTAAATGAGGCCTATAATGACTTTTGGGTGGAATCAAAAGGCATTGGCGAGGTCAGACGAACCTCGTTAATCGTGTATCCACCGAATGGCCGACTTCCTCCATTCGCTGACGATGCAGTAATTGTGTACGGTCGGTTAGCACCTGACGTAGATGGAGAACGCCCGGTAAGATTTACTGGTGGTGGTATCGGTGCCGATGGCCCGGAGGACAGAGCGCTCACAGAAAGGTGCATTCATGGCTATAACACCGGCCCTCCTTTCACGCCAAGTTTGTACAACAACAATGTGCAGATCATTCAGAATCAGGATCATGTAGTCATTCTCACCGAAGTGATTCACGAAGCCCGTTTGGTTCCTCTTGACGGCCGCCCTCCTCTGACTGACGACATTGGTTTGTGGGCAGGCGATTCCAGAGGATACTGGGATGGCGATACTCTCGTCGTAGAAACCCGAAACTTCAATGGCCTCACGCAGACTTTTGGACCTGCAGGCACGGGAGAAGAAAAGTTTCTGACAGAACGCTTTACTCGCTTAAGCTACGACACAATCGACTATGAGTTTACCATTGAGGATCCAACAGCCTACAAAGACAAAATCACAGCGATAGTTCCATTAACCAAAGTAGCTGGACTGATTTATGAATACGCTTGCCATGAAGGCAACTATGGACTGGTAAATATCCTCAGGGGAGCCCGCGCTGAAGAACGGCGCGCGCTGGAGTCCAACTAGGCAAGTCATTCCGATTCTTTTAATTCCACATGGGTTTTCGACAACAAGAGACTGGACAGCAGGTCAGACACAGAATCAAGCCGAGGACATCTAAATGAAAAATCAATCCAAGTTTATGACAGCCATGGCGTTGTCATTGATAGCCAGTTATGCATTTGCGCAAGCGGACATGGCGCCTGTAAACGACAAGCCGAATCCTTATCAGATTTATGCTGGTTACCTGCAGATGCCAGCCGGACGCGACTGGGGAGCTACGAGTTCAATTGACGTGGACCCAGATGGCAAATCCATCTGGGTTGGCGAGCGCTGTGGCTCGGATTCAATCAGGCCTGCTTTCCCGATCAGGGGCTGCGCCGAATCTGACGTGCCTGTGGTGCTCAAATTCAACTCTGATGGAGACCTGGTAAGAAGTTTCGGTGGCGGAATATTTGCTGTACCCCACGGCTTCCATGTCGACAAGGATGGCAACGTCTGGGTGACTGACGCGCCCTTTACCCTGCCGCCTGGCGTCGAAGGAAAAGGTCATATCGTCGTCAAGTTCAGCCCTGAAGGCGATCGTTTACTGACTCTGGGAACACCTGGAGAAACTGGTGAAGATGAATCCCATTTCAATATGCCATCAGATGTACATGTGGCTCCCAATGGAGATATTTTTGTAGCGGACGGTCACGGCGGCAACAGTAATGCGCGCATCGTCAAATTTGATGCCGAGGGTAACTTCATCAAGACCTGGGGATCAGCAGGAGTGGAGCCCGGTGAATTCAATGCACCTCATGGACTGGCCATGGATTCTCAGGGCCG
>JAKSCP010000079.1 GCA_022360535.1 Pseudomonadales bacterium
CTGTCAGCTTCCTCGATGGCATCCAATTGTCCTGGATTGACGCTCTGAAGCTCGATCAACACGAATGTGTCATTGTTCAAGGTGAGGCTGGAGTAACCAGGGTCACCCTCATCAGGGGCACTGAGTGAAAAAACGTAGTCGACGATTTCACGATTCACGTTGAAAGCATTACGACTGGTAGTCGGCGCCTGCAGCCAGGAAAGTTCATTCTCTTCCAATAGAGCATCAAGACCTTCGCCTGCCTCTGCCGCGATAAGTAGCTCTTCGCCTAACTCTTGTACAGCCTGCCGTTCGAGCTCGGTTCGCAGTATCACCGCAATTTCCGGTTCCACTTCTTCGATTGGAAGCACTGTAGCCTCATTAAACTGCAAGACTCGCAATACTATAGCTTCACCCGTCGGCAACTCGATCACATCGCTATTATTACCTTCAAGTAGTACTTCATCGGAAAAAGCTGCGGCAACCAAGGAGGTATCGGCGAAGAGTCCGTTACCACCCTGTCGCCCGAATGCTGCGCTCTCTTCGATAGTGAGGCCCAGCTCGTCAGAAATGCTCTGCAGATCCCCGGATTCAAAGGCAAGATTGGAGAGGTCTTCCAGCCGTTCGGAGTAGATCAGATCGACCTCTGCACTCTTCAACTCTCTTTCAATTCGCGCGGCTTCTTCGTCGAAACTGTCAAATACCCGAGCAGCGTCTTCAGTCAGTTTGATCAGATGCACACCGAACTCGGACACAACGGGATCTGACACTTCATTCAGTGCCAATACCTCAAGAGCAGCCTCTACAGATTCTGGAAAAGCAGTACCATCGGTATAACCGATGTCACCGCCTTCTTCGGCTGACACAGTATCGATGGAGAACTCCAGCGCCAGTTCACCAAAATCTGCGCCCTCATCTATGCGCTGCTTCACATCGGAAGCTGCGGCAACCACATCGGCTTCTGACTGCCCTGAGCCGATCTCAAATAAAATGTGGGCTGCACGCTTTTCAGAAGAGCCTTCGAACTCATCTCTTTCAGCTTCATACTGGGCGAGTAACTCTGCCTCATCAACTTCAATTTCGTTAGCGATAGCATCCTGATCCAGACTGACATATTGCACAACAACGGTTTCTTCTTGTGTAAATTCGTCCGGGTTGGCGTTGTAATAGTTTTCGATTTGCTCATCACTAATCGGTGTACCCAAAGTTCTAGTGCCAAGTGTCACAGATACGTAATTAAAATCGCGAGTTTGTTGAGTTAATGCAGCAACAGTCTCCAATTCTGATTCTGTGATGAACGCAGAGCTGGTAAATGCATTAGCTACCTGACCCATTAACATAGTTTGATTGAGGGCATCTCTATACAGTGGCGCGTTGTACCCCTGGCTGGCCATAGTGCGAATAGCCAAATCAGGATCGAAGACGCCGTTGATCTGAAAGCTCGGGTTGTCGAGAATTGAACGATCAATGCGATCAGATGAAACCAGCATGCCAGCACGATCCGCTGATTGCTTTAGCATAGTTTCTTCGATTAACTGATTAAGTGCTATCTGTTCCAACAGAGATTGATCCAATTCGGCTCCGCCACCAATTGAGGTAAGGAGGGATTGGGTACTGAATTGCAGCTGTGCTTCGGTGATCTCCTCACCATTTACTTCAGCCACGGGTGGAGCACTGATGAACCCGCCAATAATTGAATCCACGCCGAACAAGGCAAATACGGCGACGATGAGGCCGATAATGACCTTCGCAATGACCCCTTGGGAATTGTCTCTGATGTCCTGCAGCATAGTTTTCCAGCTAGTTCTCTACGGATTTTGAAATGGGGGCTGATTATACATGGTTATGGGAAAATCTCAGTATCTCCTGACCCGAGGTGAAATCGGCCAATCGCAAGCAAACCCTTGTATTCCGGGCCCTTCCGCCCGGTGGCTTAGCAGGCTGGTTAACAATTTGCCTGGCAAAGAAAAAAGGGCGCATCAGAGATGCGCCCTTTTCAAAGCGGTATTGAGGCGGCTACTACACCTACACCTCGTTGGTTTGTCGCTTGCTGAATCCCTAAGGGGAGATTGAGCTAGCTAACAAGCCTAAGAATTAACTGAGTCTTTTAATGCTTTACCAGCTTTGAAGCTAGGAACTCTTGCAGCCTTAATTTCGATTGGCGCACCAGTCTGAGGATTACGTCCAGTTCGAGCGGCTCTGTTCTTAGTTGCAAATGTGCCAAATCCCACAAGCACTACTGGATCATCTTTCTTCAGCGAATCAGTGATCGCGTCGAGCATCGCATCGATAGCTCTTCCAGCAGCAGCTTTAGGAAGGTCCGCACTTGCAGCAACAGCATCTATTAATTCTGATTTATTCACGTTATCCCCTTTTCAGTTTGACGATAAATTTGAGTTGTTTTTATTTAACTTATCCATGGCTGATGAATTTTTCTACAAGTTCTCTGTTACCGGTTGTGAAAACCAACCTCGCGATAAAACTTGTTCAAAAATTCATCAATAGACTGTTAAAAAGACTCTCGAAAAGTCACTAACTTGTTAATGCCTAATCCCCTGAAAGCACCGTCACACCTGCGGTGTGACCAAATCTTTAT
Organism: Pseudomonadales bacterium; assembly: GCA_022360535.1. GTDB lineage: Bacteria > Pseudomonadota > Gammaproteobacteria > Pseudomonadales > Pseudohongiellaceae > UBA9145. Next base: position 2,576 of record JAKSCP010000079.1, read on the forward strand.
ACCAATAGCCCGAAAGCTGTGTCAACCGAAACACCAGTAACTAATGGGTATTTATGTGCTTTTCGTCACTACTTGGGTCTTTATCTTCCGTACTTGCTTCACTCTCCTGTTTAGCTTTTTCATCATCGCTAATTGGAGTCGGTTGATATTGCAAAGCATGTTCCAAAACTTCATCGATCCAACGCACAGGAACTATTTCCAGATCCGCTTTAATGTTATCTGGAATTTCTGTTAGGTCTCTCTCGTTATCGGCAGGAATCACAACTGTTTTAATACTTCCTCGATGAGCCGCCAGTAATTTCTCTTTAAGACCACCGATTCTGAGAACCTGACCGCGCAAAGTTATCTCACCCGTCATCGCAACATCTGCCTTGACCGGAATATTGGTAAGAACCGAAACTAATGCCGTGCACATCCCAACTCCCGCGCTGGGACCATCCTTCGGCGTCGCGCCTTCTGGAACATGAATATGCAGATCGAACTTCTCGTGGAAGTTTGCGTCCAGACCCAGCGCCCGCGCCCTGCTTCTCACCACAGTAAACGCCGCTTGAATTGACTCCTGCATGACATCACCGAGAGAGCCGGTTTTAATAGTTTTACCCTTACCTTCCACGGCAATTGCCTCAATGGTCAATAATTCACCACCCACGGAAGTCCAGGCCAGGCCATTGACCTGCCCAATCTTGTTCTCCTCTTCGGCTTTTCCGAAGTCATATTTCCTGACACCGGAATACTTCTCCAAAGCCTCACCATCAAGAGTGATTTCGTCAGCGTCTTTGCTGAGGGAGTTCTCCTTAACCACTTTGCGGCAAATCTTGGCGATCTCTCTTTCTAATCCACGCACACCGGCTTCGCGGGTGTAATAGCGAATCAAATCGCGAATAGGTTCTTCATCGATATCCAGTTCATCTTCACCCAGACCATTATTCTTCTTCTGCTTCGGAACCAGATAACGTTCCGCGATGTTGACTTTCTCATCCTCGGTATAGCCCGGAATTCGAATGACTTCCATTCTGTCCAGCAACGGTTCTGGAATGTTCATACTATTGGAAGTACAGACAAACATGACTTCCGAAAGGTCATAGTCCACTTCAAGATAATGATCGTTGAAACTGTGGTTTTGCTCGGGGTCCAGAACTTCAAGTAAGGCCGATGCGGGATCACCTCGATTATCCATACCCATCTTGTCAATCTCGTCCAATAGAAACAGCGGATTGCGCACACCTACTTTGGACAGCTTTTGCAGCAGTTTGCCAGGGAGAGAACCGATGTAGGTTCGGCGGTGACCTCTTATTTCTGCTTCATCCCGCACACCACCCAGTGCCATCCGCAC
>JAKSCP010000078.1 GCA_022360535.1 Pseudomonadales bacterium
AGGGAGTTTATATCCCAATAAATGACCGATTTGAGCCGGTTTTTAACAAAGCACCAGCAACGCACACGCTTTTCAATCAGCCGAGGCTGATTTGCACTTCCACTCCTGCCGCCAGATCCAGCTTCATCAGCGCGTCGACCGTCTTTTCAGTTGGCTCGACGATGTCCAGCAGGCGCTCGTGGGTGCGGATTTCGTACTGGTCACGCGCGTCTTTATTTACGTGAGGCGAGATCAGTACAGTAAATCGTTCCTTATTCGTTGGCAGCGGAATCGGGCCTTTGACCTGAGCTCCGGTGCGCTTGGCAGTTTCCACGATTTCCTGGGTAGACTGGTCAATCAGACGGTGATCGAAAGCCTTCAGGCGAATTCTGATTCGCTGATTTTGCATCTACGTAAAACTCCAAAAAATCGTTGTAAAAGAACAGGTTACTGCAATCTTCTCTGGCTTATATTTTTATTACGCCAAAAAAGGATGCGCATTTTAAGGGAGCTGGGGGGTCAAGTCAACAAAATCTGCGGCTGAAAGCCTTATATTTCGCGGCCTTGAGCCGATATTCGAATCTCTGCCAATGGCCCGATTTCGATCCGAATAAAGTGATCAGAAGCGGGGGTTTTTCCGCACAAAATTCTGGTGAATATCCACGATTAAAGGAAGCGCCCTACTGTTGAGGCCGGTGCCGAACTATTTTTGCACCAAAATGACGCAAAAAAGCCGAAACTCACGATCTCTGGAGTTTCGGCTTTGCGCTTGCTGCTAGTTATTGCGGTTTAACGAATTCGCTTGAAGAAATTCCGGGGACGGATGTTCCTCTTGTCCACGACTTCAGTTTCGATGCTCGCCGCATCAATAACCGGGACTTCAGCGGTCTTGCGCTTGAAAGGAGGTGAACCACGGAAGTTCACAACGCGAGCGACTTCAGTTTCTACAGGGCCCGCATTCAGCTCCAGGGCTGCGATATCCGCTGCAGGCACCTGAATCAGTTCACGCTTGAATGGAGGCGCGCCGGTTCTATCTACGCTCCAGACACTAACCATCTCTCCTTCCTGCTGGTCGGCACCAATGGCTGTGCAGGACAGCAATGTCAGGGGTGCTGTCAGCCCCATAATCAAAGCCAGTTTGCTCATAATACTCTCCGTTGTCATAGGCTAGTCAGTAATCAATTGGGTGTGATTGGAATCATAGCGAAGCTGCGACTTCGGTCTATTCGGACTTACCTGCTTCATTTTTCCAAAAACTCGAATGATTTGAATATAGAGGATTTGGCTATAGAGAGTGTTGATTTCGGTTATAGAAATTCATGAAGAATTTGCACTCATTTGGTGCGTCTGAACCATGATGGGGCAAAAAATCTTAATCGAAAAATCGTAAGCTTTTGAAATATAAGGGGTTTAACTTTGGTGCAGAACTTGCACTACCCACTGCATGACACAATCACTGTGCAGCAGCTTAAAGAGATTACAAGTCGGACTGGCGGCCTGCCTGCTAGTAGTATTCGGCATCAGTACTGCAAATGCTGAAATACCAGGCCCCGCAGTCACTGGTCTGTTTCAGTTTGGGGTTCCTTTAGAGCAATCGAATTCAGGCAGCCTGACGGTAACGGCCAATCTGGGTGCAGTAGAAGCCGAATTCCTACTGGATACCGGCGCCAACATGGTGACTGTCAACCGAGACCTGTTTCGCCAGCTCAAGCGACAGGGGGCTACCGAAAAAGTGGGCCAGGTCGGCGCACGACTGGCCAGCGGCAAACTGGAACTGCTGGACGTTTACCAGGTAGAACACTTCAGCCTGGGCGATGGCTGCGAGCTTGGACCTGTTCAAGTGGCTGTGCTTAAAAGTGGCGGCCGCAATCTGCTGGGCATGAACGCTCTACAATCAGCCGCACCGTTTGCCATCTATACTTCCCCGCCAGCATTGGCACTTAGCAACTGCTTGTAACGAACCAAGCCAATACAAATTCACACCACCACTGTATTGCGAGTGCAGTCCTGTTCATTGAGTTCAGATTCTGAACGCCAGCAACGCTCCCGAGTACCCAGACCCGCTCACCGCAATAACCAGATACTGCACACCATCGATCTCATAAGTCATGGGAGAGCCAGTCTGAGGCGCAGGCAATCTCAGGGCCCCCACTTCTTCACCGGTGGCTTTGTCATAGGCACGCAGATGTGTCCGGCGCTCGCCGTCTTCACCGGTTGTCATTTGAGCTTCACCTGCGATGAGCAGTGTCCTGGTTACCAGCGTACCAACTGACGCACCCTGCCCGGTTCTTGGGATATCCATACCTTGTAGCGCACGGTGATTGGCTATGCGGTCTGGAGTTTGGCCGTGAGCGATCTGCCAGGCGATAGTGCCATCTTTCAGATCGATCGCGCTGATCTTGCCATAGGGTGGTTTCTGAAGCGGTAAGCCTTCCACCAACAGCGATCGCGGCGGAGTACCGCGGCTTGATTGTGGCACCTGGCGCTGTTGTGCCCGAAACTCGGTTCTGCCACCGCCAGCCGAAGAACCAGCACCGCCGGAAGTTCGCGGACCAGATACGGCACTGCCCTGTATATAGGCCATGTCGGATTGCCCCGGGTATGGTGGCACTAATCCCAGCGCACCCATCGAGCTATTACTGGACACATACAGTATGCCTGTTTCGGGATCGAATGATCCTCCTGGCCAGTTGGTGCCGCCGCCTGTGGTGGGGGACATGAGTATGCCCAACGGGCCATCGATATTACTCACCACTGGTGGTGTAAACAGTGGCCCCAGTTTGTACCAGCTGGCAATCTCAAAGGCCCTGGCTCTGAGTTCCGGTGTGAAATCGATAAAGTCATCTTCGGTAACTCCCTGACGATCATAGGCAGGGGGTTTCGTTGGAAAGGGCTGGGTTGGCGAATACCATTCCCCAGGAACATCACCCGTTTCTACAGGACGTTCTTCAATGGGCCAGATGGGTTCGCCGGTGACACGATCAAACACATAAAGAAATGCCTGTTTGGTAGGTTGGGCAACGATTTTTCGTTCGCGACCATCGATCACCACATCAGCCAAAATAGGTGCGGCGGGTATGTCCTGATCCCAGATGCCATGATGCACTAACTGGAAGTGCCATTTACGTTCGCCACTATGCAGGTCCACCGCAACCAATGACTCGGCAAACAAATTATCGCCGGGGCGGTAAGCACCATAATAATCGCCAGTAGCTGCTTCCACCGGGAGATATACAGTTTCCAACTCGGGGTCCACAGAAATCTGCGCCCACACCCCGGTGTTGCCTGTGTAACTGCTCGAATCTCCTTCCCAGGATTCAAATCCGTATTGGCCTCGACTCGGTATGGTGTGAAAGATCCACAGGCGTTCGCCGCTGCGCACATCGAAACCTCTGACAAAGCCCTTCACGTTTTCCCGGCTGCGTGGGTTGCCGCCAGTACGGTGCGCTGCACCAACGATCACAACATCCTTGGCAACGATAGGCGTTGCATGCAATCCAATATCAGCTGTATCCAGGTCAACGCTCTGATCTAGATTGCGTTTGAGATCCACTACACCGTCAACACCAAATTCTGGAACGGGATTGCCGTTACTGGCATCAAGGGCAATGAGTTGGTAGCCGGGCGTAACAAACAGCACCCGGGCTTGATCGTCATCCTGCCAGAACGCCAGGCCGCGCCCGGACAATTGTCGTGGCGCATTGGCAGCCCGCTCTCCTTCTTCGAAACGAAAGCTCCACAGAATTTCCCCCGTGGTGGCATCCAGAGCGACTACCGCGCGCCGGGATCCTGCGGTGGTATAAAGCACACCATCTACCATCAGAGGGGTGGATTGGAATCGGTATTCGGGAGAGGGCCCGAAATTATCGGTCTTGAAAGTCCAGGCCAGTTCTAACTCAGAAAAATTCGATGCATTAATCTGATCCAGAGCCGCGTAACGGGTATGCCCCAGATCGCCGCCATAGCTGGGCCATTCACCGGCAGGTGCTCCTTGCTGGGTAAAAGCCGGTAACGGCAAACACAGGAGTAAAGCAGAGACGAGATACCAGCGGGCTTTGTTCATCGGCGCGATCCTGTTTCCTGTTATTCTCAATTCACTTGTTTTTGGTCTATCACCTGCATCTAGCATAGCACTGCTCCCAAGCATGAATCACGGGACACACTGGGCGATATTCTGTACTATCCGGACAAGAAGAGTGTCTTTAAACACCGAACTATGCTGAGTCCAATGGCTAATCCTATAAGAAGATTTCTAACAATTGGCGGCTGCAGCACTACCTTCCTGCTTCTAACTCTGGCGCCCTTTGCGCTGGGGCAGAGCATCGGCCTGCCCAATCAGACCTGGTCGGCGGAAGTTATCCGCACTCATGGTCAGCCGGTAATTCCCCTGTTCGATGGCTGGTATCCCAACGAAGACGGCACCAGCACTATCTGTTTCGGTTTCTTCAACATGAATACCGAACAGGCATTGGATATCCCGCTGGGTGAGCACAACTATATTGAAACCGACTATCCAGGCCTTGATCTCAGTGATGCCCTGGTACCAACACATTTTGATCCCCTGCCACCCCGCTATCGCCACGTGTTTTGTGCTTACAGTATTACGGTGCCAGAAGGATTCAACACCAGCCATCGCATCAACTGGCACATCACTGCTAACGGTCAGAAGCTCACCACGCCAGGCAAGGTCATTGCTTCCTATGTATTGGATGAACCTAACTCCGATGGTCGGGGCGACATTGCACCTCTGGTGACATTGTCCGATCCGGGAAAGAGTGTACGCGGGCGCACCGGGATACATGAGCAGGATGTGATTAGCGCCAGAGTAAACGAGCCAGTAATTTTAGGCGCGCAAATAGATCACCGTGATGAGGTGGTGTGGGTAGGCTGGGCGCAACACAGCGGACCGGGCCACTCGGAGTTCAGTAACAAAGAATACGAAATAGAAAGTGGCTCACGCACTGAAACCGAAGTGCGATTCAGTGAGCCAGGAGAGTATGTTGTAAGAATGCAGACTATCGATGATATCGCTGCCTTCGAATTTTACTGTTGCCATACCAACGCCTACTTTCATATTAATGTAAGCAATTAGTTGTATGTCCGATTACGGAGTCAACACCATGAACAAAAACATCATCAGTGTACAGGCGGCAATAATCCTCACTTTACTTGTCACCAGTTCTACTCTCGCCCAGGAGACACCGACTTACTCCCGCGACGTGGCGCCTATCCTGCAAGAGAAATGTGCCAGCTGTCATAACCCCGAGGGCATCGGGCCCATGCCCCTGCTCAACTACGAGCAGGTAAAACCCTTTGCCTTGCTCATCAAGGACCGCACGACCCAACGCATTATGCCGCCCTGGCATCTGGACCCCACGATAGGCATTCAGGAATTCAAGAACGATGCGTCATTATCTGATGAACAGATCACCACTATCGCCGCCTGGGCTGACGCTGGTGCACCAGAAGGTGATCCTGCCGACATGCCGCCACCTATTGAATTTCCATCTGGTGCAGAGTGGCAACTGGCCGATGAATTAGGGCCACCTGATATGATTATCCGTTCCACGCCCTATGACGTGATCGCTAATGGGCAGGACCAATGGTGGACTCCCAGCGTACCCTTCGAAGGTCTGGATGAAGAACGCTGGCTGAAAGCTGCCGAGTTCAAACCCTCTTATCCGCTGGGCAAAAAGGTTGTGCACCATGGCCACGCCGTACTTATTCCCGATGATCCGGAAGCAACCGGTCGTCGCCAGGTTGCTCTTGCTCGTTACGGTGTGGGCAAGTCCTGGGAGGTTTATCCAGAAGGCACCGGTATGCGGGTTCCCACAAATGGTCGCATCGCCTGGAACCTTCATTACTTTCCGGTAGGTGCCGAAGGTCCCGGTGATGTGGTGGAAGTAGGCCTGTGGTTCTATCCCGAAGGAGAGCAACCGGAATTGGAAACCGTGGGCGAAGCCATGTTTCGTGTAGATGGTTTGGACGGCATGGCACGGGGACAGGACATCGTCATTCCACCCCATGGCTACCAGGTTTTGCAGGGAACCCATGTACTGCAGTCACCCGCCGTGATTCACAGCTACCGTCCTCACCTTCACATGCGGGGACGGGTCATGACCATGGAAGCCATCTTCCCCGATGGTCGCAAGGAAGTGTTAAGCCAGGTGGACAAGTACAATCACAACTGGCAAATCTCCTATATCTACAGCGACGAGACCAAACCCATTCTGCCCTCCGGCACGGTGCTGCAGTTCACCTCAGTATTCGATAACACTGCGGACAATCCCATCAACCCTGATCCGGAACAGTGGGTCGTGTTTGGTCGCCGCGGTGTGGATGAGATGAGCCACGCCTGGCTTGGCATTACCTATATAAACGAAGAGCAATATGCTCAAGCCATTGCCGAGCGTCGCGCCAACCAGGAAACCTTGCAGCTAAGTAATTAACGAAGGAAGCGAGCTATGAGAACCGCGGCAAGCCTATTGAGTTTGTTTTGCTTGCTAGGCGGCAACGTTGCCGTTGGCCAGGAGTTTGATGTGTTGGGTGTATTCGGCGGGTTGGCTGTTGACCGTGGCAATGCCGTACACGTTGCGGGTGCCGTGGACGGCAGTGCCGGTAGTGCTTTTGGCGGAGCGATCGAGGTATCGGGTGGTGATTATGGTGGCGCTGTTGGGAAGAGTTACAACGGTTTGATTGGGCGGGTATTCGTAGGTGGTGATGTCGCCGACGGCGTTGGTGTTCGTGACGGTGCGGCCGAGGACGTCGTAGACGGTGCTTTGCTGGAGGATCTGGTTGCCGTTGGTGCCTTGGCGGGTGGTGGTGAGGATCCGGCCCATGGCATCCAGGGTGTGGATC
>JAKSCP010000217.1 GCA_022360535.1 Pseudomonadales bacterium
AACAAGGCTTGCCGCAGGTATGATTTATCTGTCCTTGTTCAGCAGTCTGGGGGCTGCGCAGACTGACTGGCAAATGCCCCGATTAGCCAATGGCAAACCTGATCTGCAAGGGGCCTGGACGAATGGCACGATTTCAACACTGGAACGAAATGACTCCTATGGCGAGAAGCTGGTGTTCACAGAGGAGGAAGCCCTGCAATACGAGCAATCCGCCGGACTCAACAGGTATGCTCTAGGTGATGCCAGGCCCAGCGATCCCGGCCGCGGAGCCCCTGCGGCCGGCAGGGATCCGGGCGCCTACAATGCTTTCTGGCTGGAACCGGGAACCAGAACTATGCGCATTGCCGGTGAAGGGCGAACTTCCTTTATTGTGGAGCCCACTGACGGCAAAATCCCCTACTCTGACATTGGCCTTCAGGCGTGGGAGCGATACAACGCCGAAGCCGGCACCGACGGTCCGGAGCAACGACCACTGGAAGAACGCTGTATCGTTGGCTATGGATCTACCGGGGGTCCGCCAATGCTGCCTGTAGTCTATGGAAATTATTATCAGATCGTTCAAACCGATGATTACATCGTAATCCGGGTCGAAATGAACAACGATGCCAGGATCATTCGCCTGAACTCAGAGCATCACGGTTTCGAGATGCAACCCTGGCTTGGCGATAGCGTCGGTTACTGGGATGAGGACACGCTGGTCGTACAGACAACAAACTTTCATCCACAACAGAGTTTCAGAGTAGCCACCCAGCATCGAATCTATATTCCAAGCGATGCGATGGTGACCGAACGTTTTACCAGAATCGGACCAGATGAGATTCTGTACGATTTTACAGTAACTCATGATGAGGTCTTCACCCAACCATGGCGTGCGCAAATTTCAATGCGCAGTGCTGACGATCCGCCCTTTGAATTCGGTTGCCATGAGGGTAATTATGCGCTGACGGGAGTTCTCGCTGGGGCGCGTAGAGAAGAAGTGGACGCAGAACTGGCGGAGCAGTAAGAATCCGTTCTGCCGGTTATCTAGAAGCTATTTCACAACTGCCGCACTACTGCGGCGGCACTAAATAACGATGAATGAGACTGTAGTGGACAAGACAGGGAACCGGAAGCTTTGGCTTGGTGGCGGACTAGCGGCGTTTCTGCTCACTATACTGGTCGGATTTGTGATCTTCTCCAGTATCTGCCCCTGTCGATTGACACCCGGTGGGCTGTTGTTTGGCGATCGAGTGGAAACTCCTGTGGCTGATTGGAATACGACCACTGCCAATCAGGAGAATCTTTGTCAGTTGCAAATCTGGGCGGGTATTCGACCCCATTCCATCAACCTCAATTGCATGGCCACACCCGAAGGCGAATTATTCTTGAGCTGCTCAGTCTGCGATCGAAAGTACTGGGCGGCAAGAGTTGGAACCGATGAACCTGCGGTATTGCGGCTGGGTGATCTTCTCTATCCAGTTGTGCTGAATCGTGAGACCGACCCTGAGATCATGGACAGGGCATTTCGAGCCAGAGTATTGAAGTTGCAGCATACCGACCTGGACACCATGGTGACACCGCGACCACCTCTGGACCAGGAACGATTCGACCACTGGTGGACCTTTAGAGTCACTTCGCGCACGTAAGGGAAGACATAGAGGCATAGAGAGGAGAAGGTGGAACTGCTGATGCCGGCTAAGCTACTCAAGCGTAATCACCACAAGTCTTGTCCGCATGAGGCGCGAAGCCCAGGTAGGCGCATCCGGTCGTAATCGGGTAAAAACGTCGTAGGTATATTCATCATCCAGAGATATTTGAGCTACACCGGTTAGCTTGTTGCCCTGGATCAACATCTCCACAGAGCTGCCATTCCTCGCAATCTGTTTCCACCAGGAAAAATCTGAAGCTGCGAAGACGGTGTTTCCTTCTCGCAGATAGTTCACAGGAACTGTTCTTCCAGTGGGTAATGTCAGCAACATTACTCTTTGTGCCTGTTCGCCCTGCGGATTTTCCTGTAGCTCTTGCACGGTTCTCGAGTTATAGCTCGCAGCGTAATAAAAACCAAAAGCGAACAGTACAACTAACAAACCTACTAGAAGATACAGCATAGTACGGCCTCTTTTGAGAATAGAGCCAACTAAGGTATTCCTGGACTCAAGCACCAATTTACTTACAGCTTATCAAACCCGTTCAATAATTAGAGCTGTAGACTGTCCTGCAGCAGCACAGAGAGTAACCAGCCCGATTGAAAGATCCTGCCGCTCCAATTCATCTATTAAGGTACCTAACAGAATGGCTCCTGTGGCTCCCAGTGGATGCCCCAATGCAATAGAGCCACCGTTAGCGTTAATCCTGCCTCTCTCTATGTTGAAATGCCGAGCATAGACCAGGGGAACAACCGCAAAGGCTTCGTTGACCTCAAATAGATCAATATCATCCACTGTCATGCTAGCTTGCATCAAAGCTTTTTCTGTCACCGGTATGACACCACCAAGACTTAGATGGGGATCGGATGCAATGGATGTTGCGGCTCGTATCTTAGCTCTGGGACGCAATTCAGTCATTTTGCCGAAGTTTTCACTTCCAACCAGAACCGCGCAGGCCCCATCGACAATACCACTGGAGTTACCTCCGGTGTGGATATGATCTATTGCGTCTATATCAGGGTAGACATCTTTCAAAATCCCGTTGTATCCATCGGCGCCCAATTTTTCAAAAGCTGGCGTGAGATTGGCCAGTTTTTCAATCGTTGTATCCGGCCGAATTGCTTCGTCCTGATCGAGCACTACGTTGCCATCAACATCTTCAACCGGGAGTATGGATTTGTAGAATCGGCCCTCATCTCTCGCGCGAGTTGCTCGAGCCTGGCTTTCGACCGCATAAGCATCAACCTCTTCCCTTGTGATTCCATTCAATGTGGCCATTAAGTCCGCTGCCACACCGTTTGGGATGTAGGGATAGCGCTTCCTCAACTCCGGATCTGAATATGCCGCTCCGCCATCTGAACCCATGGTGACGCGAGACATCATTTCTACTCCGCCGCCAATCGCTGCTTCCGTTTGACCGGAACTCACCATTCCTGCGGCAAACTTCACTGTATCGAGCCCCGATGTACAGAATCGATTTAGTTGGTAGCCCACGGCCTCATCGCCATAACCCGCTTCCAGCAAAGCGAATCTGGTGAGGTCGCAGCCTTGCTCGCCAACAGGAGTCACTATTCCCAAACCGACATCGCCTATCATCGCCGGGTCAAGCTGGGTCAATGTCCGTAGTGACGACAAGGTTTGAGCGGCCAAATGCACTGGCGTTATGTTATGCAGTGCACCATCTTCCCTCCCTTTTCCTCTGGGCGTTCTTACGTGGTCATAGACGAATGCTGAATTCATTTGCAACTCTCAGGCAGGTAGACAAAGGTAATGAAAGCCAGTGATGAGATGAGGAAGCAGGTACGAGTTCCGGTAAAGCGATGGTTATGCCGACTATCTGCACCCCCTGCCATTTCTTATGAAGCCACAGAACCTTCGCGGGTTTTCGTTGCCAGCTCGTGCAGGAGATTAATGAAGGAAAGATAAACTATAGGGTCTATCTACAGTCAAGCTATAGTCAAGCCGGCCTTATGACTTCGCTCGCCTCTAGAGAATGTTTCGAATCAGAAACAGTAAAGAAAAAACAATCCCAACAGCAGCACAACATCCACTTATTATATTCAATGACCACCAATAGGTATGTTGAGTTTGTTGAAAATTTGCAGGCTCAAACTCGCGATTACTGAGAAATAGAAGTTTGGCTGACTCTCTCAGCATTCTGAATTGCTTTTTTTCGTAAAGCGAAGTGCAGAGTATTACGATTGTGGACAAGATGAACAATGTGCC
>JAKSCP010000077.1 GCA_022360535.1 Pseudomonadales bacterium
ATTTTGCGTTTCACGGATTTAGCTTGTTTCTAATAAGGGTAAGGGCAAAGGGGCAGGGGTGGAGCGGCTTTAAATTTCGACCATCTCGAAATCTTCTTTGCCGACGCCGCAATCAGGGCACATCCAGTCGTCAGGAATGTCATTCCAGGGAGTTCCAGGTGCGATACCTTCTTCAGGCAGGCCATGCTCTTCGTCATAGATGAATCCGCAGACCATGCATTGCCATTTCTTCACTTGGATTAGTCCTCTTTGTGCTATTGATTGCGCCAGCTCCTATTATAGCGGTTCACCGCTCGTGCCAGCGAGTGAATTCCAGATCGAATCGAGGTTTTTGGTAAAGATGACTGGGACGGAGGAGTGTTTGGCGACAGGCTGCGCAGTTTACTGCAGAAGCTGTCTAAATTCTATGTACTGTCTATGCTCAGGGAGAACTGACGATACAGTATCCATCCTTGCCGGTCCTAATAAACGGGTGCGCGGCATGAGGTTTGGCTTTATCATTCCTGCCCAGTTTTTGTTGGCGCATAGCCTGGCACGCGAGATCAGCTCGCATCGAGTGAGAGCACTGTTATGACAATCAAATCGGACCGCTGGATCAAAGAAATGGCAAGCAAGCACGGCATGATCGAGCCATTTGAAGCAGACCAGGTCCGTTTTGTTGGTGACAACAAGGTCATCTCTTACGGGACTTCCAGCTATGGCTATGATGTGCGTTGCGCCAGCGAATTTAAAATCTTCACCAACGTACACACCACCAATGTCGTCGATCCTAAGAATTTCGACGAGGGCAGCTTCGTCACCATTGATGAACCGGTCTGTGTTATTCCTCCCAATTCTTTCGCGCTCGCCCGCACAGTGGAATACTTTCGTATTCCCAGTGATGTGCTTACTGTGTGCCTGGGTAAATCCACTTATGCTCGCTGCGGCATCATCGTGAACGTGACACCCCTGGAACCTGAGTGGGAAGGGCACGTGACGCTGGAGTTTTCCAACACTACCCCTCTACCTGCCAAGATCTATGCCGATGAAGGCGTCGCTCAAATGTTGTTCTATCAATCCGATGAGCAGTGTGATGTGACTTACAAACAACGGGGTGGTAAGTACATGGGGCAGACAGGCGTTACCCCGCCCAAGGCATAATGAAGTGATGGTTCTTTGGCGTATGCGGAACCCGGCGTCAAAAAACCGGCGCTTTACCCTGCTAATTCCCCTCTCTCGAGCCGCCAGCTAAATCCGCACAAACCAGCGCAAGCCCCGTATCTTGGGCGTTTCAGCGATGCGCTAAATCTTTCTTGCGATATGGAACAGTTATTGCTTTGTCCCCTACAGGGTTCCGTTTACTGCTGAACGGCAACAAGCGGAATTGATCTTGAGAGGTGAGATCACTGCATACCGATCGTCTTCAGGATGAATTCAATCGGACTATGCATTAAATCGTCAGAAACAAATTTTTGTTTAGGGCGAGTCGTAAGAAAACAAACAGGCGCTCAATGTAAGCGTCGCAAATAAGAATTAGCGAAACGGATTTCGTGTAGTTGAAAACAGGGAGAAAGCTTGAGCATGGCAGTAACAGAGTTGTATGAAGTAGGCATGCGCACAGCGCCAGAAATTGTCCGTGACCGAAAAGGGGAGGTTACGATGGTCTCTGCTTACACTTTAGCCGAATACGGATTTATGGCCGACTTCGGTGCCTTACCGACTGGTAAATTGGCGGGTAGTTTGAATACCGCTGATTCGCTTTCACGTCCCTACTCGAACAATCAACCAATCCCCAATAACCACTTTCGAACAATGCTTGCAGAGGTTCGGATCGGCGTGTTGAGCACTTCGGTTCCGGATGCCAAACACTAAAACAACGGGATAATTGAGAATGGGTTCAGCCACAGGAGCAACAGTTGCCGATAAAGCGCAGGAAAAGCTGCCGTCGCATACTGATGTTAAAGACAAAGATCTAAACGAAGTTGTCGATCGCTATGCACCGCTGGTTAAGCGTATAGCACATCACCTGCTGCTAAGAATGCCAGCGAGTGTACAGATCGACGACCTAATTCAATCCGGCATGATCGGCTTGTTAGAAGCGGCAAAGAAGTACGATGTGTCCAAGGGGGCCAGCTTCGAAACCTACGCCGGAATACGCATTCGGGGATCCATGCTGGACGAGGTGCGCAAAGGTGACTGGGCACCGCGGTCGGTTCACAGAAAGTCTCGAAAGGTTGCCGAAGCAATCAAAACCATCGAGGCGAGAACCGGTAAGGACGCCAAGGATCAGGAAATCGCAAGAGAATTGAATATCGATCTCAACGCTTATTACGCGATCTTGCAAGATGCTACGGGTAGTCGATTGTTCAGTTTCGACGACATCATGGAGGGCGACGATTCAGCGATTGAATTGGCCGCCGGTGAGCTACCCGGGCCCTGTGATGGCTTGCAACGGGATACCTTTAAAGACCATTTGGCCCGCGCCATCGATGGTCTGCCAGATAGAGAAAAGCTGGTGCTGGCACTGTACTACGATGAAGAACTCAACCTGAAAGAAATCGGTGAAGTGATTGGTGTGAGTGAATCTCGAGTCAGTCAGATTCATAGTCAGGCGGCGATGCGTCTAAGGGCGAGATTATCTGATTGGAGTTAGCAGCCTTCAGATAAGTATCTTGTGCCCCGAAGCCCGGCCTGGAATAGGCCGGGCTTCATGTATCTATACTCGCTAAATGTCCATTAGCTACAGTTTATCCCGCACACCTCTAGAATTTTTCATCCTCCCGGGCGATTGTGCTCAAACTGGGTTAATCTCTCTGTCATGAGTGATCTCAACCACAATTCAGCAGTTGATTCGTCTGTGCCGTCGATGCTTGCGGGTGAGGCGTTGTACTGCGAG
>JAKSCP010000531.1 GCA_022360535.1 Pseudomonadales bacterium
CATTGAGGGAAATCCAACCGGTTGCTCAGTGGGCAGGACTGCGACCAGGATCGGATGCTGGTGTGCCAATTATCGGTAGGGCGCCGGGATTCAGGAATCTTTATGTCAGTGCAGGGCACTACCGCAATGGCTTGGTGTTGGCCCCAGCTTCGGCACGGTTGTTAGCTGATCTTTTATTGCAAAGGGAGCCCATAATTGATCCCGAGGCTTACCAATTTTCTGAAAAACCGGCTGAGCGAATGCTGGTCAGTTAATCCAGGCCGAGCTTCTTCAATCGATAACGGAGAGAGCGAAAAGACATACCAAGTTTTTTGGCGGCGGCGGTTTTATTCCAGCGGGTCTCTTCCAGTGCTTTTTCGATGGCTTCGATTTCGATGGCTTCCAGATGTTTCTCCAGTGAAAAATCTTCATCGATGGTGAGTTCTTTAGGTGAACCAACGATGGCTGGTTCATCTTCATGTGTCTGTGGAGTAATAGTTTCGGCGCCGGGAGCTGCCATAAACTCCAGATTCGCTAAAGTGATGACATTGTCTTCACATAAAGTTGCGGCCCGTTGCAGAATATTCTCTAACTCTCTGACATTGCCTGGAAACGAATAGTCTTTTAATGCCGTGAGCGCTTCTTCACTCAAGCTGCATTCAGGGATACCATTTTCAATAGCGATCTTGCTGAGCAGTGCGATGGACAACTCAGGTAGATCATCCTGTCGTTCTCTCAGCGCAGGTACGGCGAGTTCAATAACATTAATGCGGAAAAACAAATCCTGGCGTAAGCGGCCTTGCTCGACTTCTTTCGAAAGGTTTTTGTGGGTCGCACTCAATAAGCGAACGTCGACAGCTTCTTCCTTTTGCGACCCAACCGGTCTTACTGCTTTTTCCTGAATCACTCGCAGTAACTTGACTTGAGTATGCAAGGGAAGGTCGGCCACCTCATCCAGAAACAGCGTGCCTCCGTTGGCAGCCTGAAACAGGCCTTGTTTATCATGATCAGCGCCGGTAAAGCTTCCCTTTAAATGGCCAAATAATTCGCTTTCCATGAGTTCTTCAGGGATGGCGCCACAGTTTACCGCTACGAAGGGACCTTCCCGGCGAGAACTCTGCTCGTGGATGGCGCGAGCTGCCAGCTCTTTACCGGCGCCAGATTCACCACTGATGTAAATCGGTGCCTGGCTTCTTGCGAGTTTTCCGATCTGTTCTCTGAGAGCAAGGATGCGTGGGGAATGGCCAGTGATAGTAGCGATAGCATCGGTTGGAGCAGTCGATTGCTGTGTGGCATGGACTTCTGGTTCGGTGCTCAAGCGCAGTGCTGATTCAACCAGGTCTCTGAGCTTTTGGAGATCGACCGGTTTAGAGACAAAATCGAAAGCACCGGCCTTGAGTGCCTTGATAGCGGTCTCGGTGCTGCCGTGGGCAGTGATTACCGCAACGGGGATCTGGTTGTAGTCACTTTGAATATGTTCTACCAGCTCGATGCCATCACCATCTGGCAGCCGCATATCGGTGAGGCAAAGATTAAACTCCTCCTTTGACAGGATTTCACGTGCGGCACCTAGATCGGCAACGCTGGCGGTGCCCAGTGACATGCGGCCCAGAGTTATCTCGAGAAGTTCTCGAATATCCGGTTCATCATCAACGATGAGTACTCTGGAAGTCATGGTGCTATCAATAGTGGTACAAACTTAAGTTAAGCAACTGATCGGTCTGGGTGGCTGAAATAGATGCTGAAACAGCTCTTGTGTTCGTCTGTACGTCCGTAAACCAGTTGGGATTGATTAGCTTCGCACAGTTCCTTGGATATATAAAGACCAAGGCCAGTTCCCGTGCTCTCTGTGGTGTGAAACGGTTCAAATAATCGAGACTCAGCTTCCTCGTTGATGCCTTCCCCATCGTCGATTATGTTGAGGAATGGCTGCGCGTCTCCTTCATTCTCATCGACTCCGGCCTCCACCGTTAGTGTTGCACTACCAGTGTGTTTCTTGCTGTAGCGAAGTCCATTGTCGAATAGATTATTTAACACTTGTTCCAGTTGGCCAGTGATTACGTTTACCTGGATATCATCTTTTTCAGCGACGAAAACAATCTCATCACAAATCTCATGGGTGGCTTTGTAGTTTTCAATGAACACCGGAACCCATTCGTTGAGGCTGATTCGGTTGGCTGAAGTATCGTCATGCCTGGAGGCGTCCAGGACGTCTTCGATAATCAAATTGATCCGATTGCAATGATCCAGAATGATTTCGATCATACGCTTGTCATCATCGGGGACGCTTTCGGATTCTCGAAGAAGCTGGCTGGCGTGACTAATGGCACCAAGAGGGTTGCGCACTTCATGAGCAATACTGGCGGTGAGTCGACCCAGCGACGCAAGTTTCATCTGCCTGACTCGCTGCACGATCTGCCGATTATCTTCAAGAAAAACGAGAATGTCGGAGTCAGTTTCAGGATCGAGGAACGCGAAGTTAAGCTGTAGCTGTTTGTTGCTGCCTGGAATGCTAATGGGTTGCGGTTGTCGCTTTGGGTTTATTTTCCATAATGCAAGCTGGTCAGCGATGATTTCAGGTAAGCGATTTGAATTAGCTGGATCAATTTCTTTCAGCTCGTTCAGGAGAGGTAGAAGTGTGGTGCGTGCGGCACTGTTCATAGTCAAAACATTCAGTGCCGAATCCACTACCATGACCCCCGTGCGCATACGCTGGATAATTTCATTGTTCAGCTTTTCCAAATCTACGATATCGCTTGCTTGTTTATCTGCAAGTTTTGCCGTCTTATAAAATCGATCTGTCAGAGTTTGCACATACAGTGAAGTAGCAAACAGAATGATTCCAAGGATACCAGTTTGAAGAAACTGATTCGGTGCGTCTTCGAATGCCAGTGCGAGAACGATTTCGGAATAGATGATCGCCAGTGTTGCGACAGCAGCAAGAAAGGTGCTGATGCGCCCCCGGATTAAGATGCTGCCTGCGGCGATGGTGACAATCATAAATAAGCCCAGCCCACTGGCAACGCCTCGGCTGGTGTAGATCAGCAGAGCAATCACCAGGATATCTACGATCAACATCCCACTCACCACCGATTGGTTGCGCATGAAGCGGCGCACCGACTGTGTGAAGAAAGTGAGGATGACACCGAAGATGGCGTAAATCGCATTGACCTGAACGAACAGGGTTGGATCCAGGATGCCCAGAACAGAGGTTTCTGGCGAACTGATGTAAGTCATCAGCAATACCAGAGGTAAAACGATGCGATAGACGTTATAGACGATCGAAACGTTCGCTATCTGCTCTTCGTATTGTGAAGTTCTTTCAGCCATCCAGTCGTCGTAAGGGGGTCGTGAAGTCTGCCAGGAAGCTTGTGATTACCGCTTTCTCAAGTCAATTTATCGTACAATAGACGAGCTAGATTAACGTTGGAAGCGGCAATCGACAGTGAATGGGAGGATCAATGCCAGGGAAGTTGAAGATAGTCATGGCCCAGCTCAATCTGCTGGTGGGTGACATTGATGGCAATACTGATCGGATCATCGATAGCTGCAGGCAGGCCATTGAAAAGCACGGAGCTGACATTGTGGCTTTTCCGGAGCTTAGCCTTACTGGTTACCCCCCCGAGGATTTGTTGCTGCGCCCAAGTATGCAGATTCGCGTCGAACGGGCGCTGGAGAAAATCGTTGCGGCTAACTTGGAGACTTACTGTGTCGTCGGTTTTCCCAGTCGGCACAATGACATCATCTACAACGCACTGGCCGTTATTCATGGCGGAGAAGTTCTGGCCACTTACCATAAGCAATGTCTCCCTAACTACCAGGTGTTTGACGAGCGCCGCTACTTTCAGCCCGGTAACGCACCCTGTGTTGTTAACATTAAAGGTCAGCCAATCGCTTTCACCATTTGTGAAGACTTGTGGGAGCCGGAACCGGTTTCTCAGGCGCGTGACGCAGGAGCCAACTTGCTTGTTAACATCAATGCGTCACCCTTTCATATAGGCAAGCAGGAAGAACGCAAATCCTTGTTAGTGCAGCGCAGTCAGGAAGGTGAATTTCCGATTGTTTACATCAACCTTGTGGGCGGGCAAGACGAATTGGTATTCGATGGCGGGTCGATGCTTGTCGATGCGGCTGCTGAGACCGCGCTGGAGGTCCCGGTATTTCAGGAAGGACTGTTCGAGGCTCAGTTGAGTTTTAATGAGGATGGCAAATTCAGTATCGATTCTCCAGCCTCACAAGCGACAATGTCGATTGAGGCTCAGGTATATGCAAGTCTGGTGTTGGGAGTGCGGGACTACGTCAACAAAAACAAGTTCCGTGGCGTGGTACTGGGGCTTTCCGGTGGTATCGATTCTGCGGTCACCCTTGCTGTTGCGGTAGATGCGCTGGGTAGTGATCGCGTGGAAGCGGTAATGATGCCGTTTGAATACACTTCGCAACTGAGTCTGGATTGTGCCGCTACACAGGCAGAAACCCTGGGAGTGAACTACCAGGTGATAGCGATCAACGAAATCTATGCCAGCTTTATGCAGGCGCTGCGTGAGGAGTTTGCCGGCCTGGACGAAGATGTCAGCGAACAAAACATACAGGCTCGCGCTCGAGGCGTCATTCTGATGGCTATCTCCAATAAAAAGGGGCATTTGGTACTTACTACTGGCAACAAGAGTGAGATAGCGGTTGGGTATTCGACGCTGTACGGAGATATGGCAGGAGGTTTTGATGTTTTGAAAGATGTCTCCAAGACCCTGGTCTACCGGTTGGCAAAGTATCGTAATGAACAGGCCGCAGCTGATAACAAAGCTCCCATTCCGCAGGAAGTGATAGATCGGCCTCCTTCGGCGGAACTGGCGCCGGGGCAGGTTGATCAAGACTCACTGCCTGACTATGCCGTGCTGGACCAGATACTGGAACGTTACGTGGAACAGGATATGAGTGCCGATGCCATTGTCGCTGACGGGTTTGTCGAGGAAGAAGTGAAACGGGTGTTGCGACTGGTTGACCTGAACGAATACAAACGCCGGCAGAGTCCGGTAGGTGTCAGACTGACTCAGCGTGGTTTCGGTCGAGACAGACGATATCCCATTACCAACGCCTGGCCGCTAGGTGAATAGTCTCTGTTAGTCAGTTAGGCTGACGCTGTGGCCGGTTTTGCCGCAGTATTTCCTGCACCCGCCGTTGAGATTCACGAATCTGCTGCGCCGCTTCGCGTTGCAGTTGCCGTTCTCTTTGCAAAGCCTCGATTTGCTCGCTATATCGACGCCGTAATTCCCGGCGTTGAGGTTCTGAAAGATTCTGGAAGCGTCGCTGAATGTTTCGCAACCGTCGCTGCTGCTCACCACTAAGCCCATTGAAGCGTTGAAAGCGTTCGTTGATTAGCTGCCTTTGTTGCTGTGTCAGATTCTGGAAGCGGCGTTGTTGGCTGAGTGCTTGTTGACGCTGTTGTGGCGGCAGGCGTTCCCATTGATTAGCCCCTCGGCGCAAGCGTTGTTGCCGTTCAGCGGGCAGATCGTCCCATTGGGATTCCAATTGCTGCAATATCTGCCTTTCTTCGAAGGACAGATCGGTCCAGGGTATTTTTTCCTGTGCAAGCAATACGCCGGATAGGCAGAGACTGCCGGCGAGTAGTGCTTGAAGAAAAAGTTTAGCCATTATTCCTGTCCCGCATCGTTTTGCTGGTTGTTGCCGGTGTTGCTACCGTTATTTCCAGCATTGGAAATCTGATCCATTCTGTCTGCCAGTTCAAACAAATCCTCAAATTCATCGCTGAGTAGACTTTCAGGTTCGATCCATTCGCCGTTATCAGTCTGAAACGAGCCAAGAAATTCCAACAACTCAATATCCGGCAACAGCGGAGTCTCCTGTGAATCGTTGGACTCTTCTGCTGCGTAGCTATCGATATGCATATTTCCCACTAAGACCAAGGTAAATAAAGTTAAACCAGAGGGAATCCTCTTGTTCCTCGATGCGTTCATCATCTAGTTGTCTGGAAATCCGTTTTCTTCCAGCCATAGGTAAAAATCCAGGTTTTCATAGAGTTCCAGATCATCCGCCGAAGCGACCAAGGCAAGTTCGTCGTCCAGGCTAAAATCTTCTATCTGATCGGTGGGTGAATAAAACAAGGTAGCGACAGTGACAACCAGACAGGCGGTCGCGACCATGCTTGCAGATAGCGACAGGTTGTCTCCAAAGATATCTTGCAGCCAATTTGTGACACTACTAAGCGGTGATTGTTTAGAGTGTTTGTCACTCATGCGCGATAGTGCTTCGTTGCGCATACGATTGAGGCGCTGCTCAATGCTGGCAGGGAGTTCGGTCTGCTCTTCCAGCGTGCTCAGCACGCTGTCAACCAAAAGCTCATCCTCCAACGATCCGAGCTGCGTCGTCTCCGGCTTTGCAGATAAAGCATGAGCACGTGCACCGTCGAGCTTGCTCAGGATCGACTGATCGAGTTGATCGACGCTGCGATCCAACTGTTCACAGATTTTTGCAACCAGCACTGTTTCGTCAAGTTTGTTCATGGCCAATGTTCTCCCAATTGCTCACGCAGGAAATGAATGGCTCTAGAATAGTGGGTTTTGACACTGCCTTCTGCACAGGACATGGCGGCTGCAGTTTGTTTTACATCCAGTCCCTCCCAGGCACGCAATAAGAAAGCCTGTTGTTGCCGTTGGGGCAGTTTCTGTAATGCTGATTGCAATTTCACCATACCTTCATCTAATTCCGACTCTTTTTCCGGTTGTTGGCCGAATTGATCTGGTGCGGTCTGAATCGGATCTTCACCTATCTCATCGTCACTACTGAGCCAGCCGCGATACTTGTTGCGTACGCCTGTGCGGCGATACCAGTCATTGATGCGGCTGGTAAGAATTCGATAGAACAAGGGAGTCCATTCTGCCTCTTCTCGATCCGAGTACTTTTCCACCAGTTTGAACATGGCTTCCTGCACTAGATCCAAAGCATCTTCCTGATTTCCGGTGGCTAACTGAGCAATGCGAAATGCACGGCTCTGCACCGATTTCAGGAATGCATCCATTAATCTCGACTTGTCCAGGATCGTGCTCCCTTGGAGTGCGGTCGGTATGAGTGCCGGCTGATTAATCTACGGCTCTTGAGCAGTATATCGGCTACTCGCTCCAAAGTTGCGTCTTCCCAAGAGCTATAACGCATCACCGGGAATTCGGTTTACACGGCTATGAGGGATGCTGGTCTATTGGCTGGAAGCCAGGTGATATGAGGGTTGTGGCTAGTTGAAAATGCCAAAAGTGATGATGCTGAGGAATGAGCGACCTTCGTCCTGCTCGGCACCGGTTTGGGAGTCGATTATTTGTTGGCTACCGGAAGTGAAAGGTCTCTGCGTGGGTGC
Organism: Pseudomonadales bacterium; assembly: GCA_022360535.1. GTDB lineage: Bacteria > Pseudomonadota > Gammaproteobacteria > Pseudomonadales > Pseudohongiellaceae > UBA9145. Next base: position 7,343 of record JAKSCP010000531.1, read on the forward strand.
CAGCGGTGGATTACCCCGATTGTCGCCGAGTAAACCAAAAGAAACGGTGTAGAGCAGGGAAGGGTCAGTGATTTCAGTGCGAACCACGAAGTCACCGTCATCGTCGATGGCTGGATGCTCCGGGTAGTTCTCTTTGAGCAAGGCCAGCGAAGTATCTGCAAGCTCGTTAAGTCCAAGCCTGAGGTAGCATTCCACCATGATGGCCACGCCATCGGCGACGGCTGGTGTGCCCTGGAAATTCTCTACGACATATTGGCCGCGTCGCAGAGCCGCAATATAGGCGCGTCGTTCCAGATAGTAATTGGCGACGTGAATTTCATAGGCCGCGAGATTATTGCGTAGATAGACCATCCTTGATCGGGCATCTGCTGCATAGGCACTATCGGGATATAGCGCCAGGAGCTGAGCAAAGTCATTAAAGGACTCACGGGCCATGCCGGGATCACGCTTGGTGTGGTCGATTGGCACGAATCTGCTAAAGAATCCCGACTCTCCAGTAAAGGAAGAAAGACCGCGCATGTAATAGGCGTAGTCTACATTTTCATTGTCGGGATGCAGTCGAATGAATCGGTCAGCGGCAGCTCTTGCGGCCTCATTGTCTCCGTTGCGGTAGTAGGCGTAGACGATTTCGATTTGAGCCTGAGCCGCAAAGCGTCCGAAAGGGAAGCGTGATTCTAGAGCCTGGTAGGTGGCAATGGCACCACTGAAGTTTTGTGCATTCAATTGGTCCAGGGCGCGACGATAAAACTGTTCCTCAGTACTGAGACCGGCGAATTGATCTTCATCACCGCCGAATAGCCCGCATCCACTTAGCGTGGCCAGAAGCAAAAGTGTTATCCAAAGTCTCATGAGATTCGTTACAAGCGTGTTTTTCAGGTTGCGCGGTCGGAAAAATCGCTATTAAACCATAGCCTTGGGACTAAACCCATACTCCAGACCCACACTCAAGCGCAACATAGCAGTGTCGCGGATTCGCTGCTCCAGAGGGCGCATTCAAGTATCATTATTTGGTGAGTTCCGAAAACCAACAAATCAGCCTGCAGGCACAAGTGCCGGATTCCCTCACCGGTAATAGATTGGACCAGATTGCGGCCAAATTGTTTCCTGACTATTCCCGCGCAAGGCTGCAAGCATGGATCAAGGCGGGGTGCCTGCTGGTTGACGGTCGGCAACTAAAGCCCAGGGACAGCATTGCCAGCGGGGCAACCCTCAGCCTGAATGCTGAGTTGGAAGCCGCGGACAGTTGGGTGGCGCAGCCTTTACCATTGAACATCTTATATGAAGATGAACACGTGCTGGTGATTAACAAAGCTGCGGGGGTGGTTGTTCATCCTGCAGCAGGACACAGGGAAGGGACTTTGCTCAATGGATTGTTGAGCCACTGTCCGCAACTGGAGCAGTTGCCCCGTGCCGGAATCGTGCATCGTTTGGATAAAGATACGACAGGGGTAATGGTTGTAGCTAAGTCATTACCGGCGCACACCCAGTTGGTGCGGCATCTACAACAGCGAAAAATTCGCAGGGAGTACGAGGCCGTCGTGCAAGGGGTACTCACCGGTGGCGGTACCATAGACGCACCTCTGGGAAGGCATCCAGTCAGTCGAAAGAAGCGAGCAGTGACTGAGAAAGGTCAGGAAGCTGTCACCCATTATCGGGTGATTCAACGCTATCGTTCTCATACCCATGTTCATGTGCAGCTTGAAACCGGGAGAACCCATCAGATTCGAGTGCATATGGCGCACGTGAACTATCCCCTGGTAGGTGACCAGACTTATGGAGGAAGATTGCAGATTCCTGCCGCCAGCTCTTCTCAACTCATTGAGCAGTTGCAGAGTTTTAAGCGACAGGCATTGCATGCAAGGCGACTCACTCTGCAACTGCCAGACGCTGATGATCCCAGTACCTGGGAAGCGCCTTTACCCGAGGATATGTTGGAGTTATTGCGCGCCATGGAAACAGACCATGGAAATAAATAGCTACCAAGAATAGATGTTATGACACAGTTAAAGCGGATCACACCTGATTGGCCAGCGCCGGGTAATGTGGGGACGATTGTCACCACTCGCATGGGTGGGGTTAGCTCTGACCCATTTGATAGCCTGAACCTTGCTTTGCACGTGGAAGATGATCCTGTGGCAGTCAAAAAAAACCGCCAGCTCGTAGCTTCCGACAACGCTGAACAACTCGATTGGCAATGGCTCAACCAGGTTCATGGGAGCCAGGTACATACCCTGAGTGCAACACAGGACGCATTGACAGGCGATGGCTTGGCTACCGGAACTCCGGGGTTGGTGTGCTGTGTAATGACAGCCGATTGTTTGCCAGTGCTGTTTTGCAATAAGGAAGGAACTGAAGTGGCCATTGCCCACGGAGGTTGGCGTGGTCTCGCCGATTCGATTTTGACCCGTACCCAGACCGCAATGCAGAGTGCTCCTGATTCCTTGTTGGCATGGCTGGGGCCAGCGATAGGGCCGGAAAATTTCGAGGTGGGGATGGAAGTCAGGGAGAGATTTTTGTCGCAGGATGATTCGAAAGAAATGGCTTCGAATTTCGCTCCTGTAGCTGAGGGAAAATATCTGGCCAATCTATATGGGATTGCTCGTAGACAGTTACGGCTATTGGGTATCGACCAGGTCTATGGCGGCTCATATTGCACATTCCGTGATGCCGATCTGTTTTTTTCCTATCGTCGCGATGGTGTCACTGGTCGTCAACTCAGCGCCATCTATCTACGGCCCTGAATAGCCCCAAATCCGTAAGTTTGATCCGCATCAACAATCCTGCCGGACACATTGAATTTTGGCCGGTGCAACCCAATAAATAGAGCAGACTTTAATGACTTAGAGGCGGGCGGCACTAACGGGTGGCGGCTGCCATTATGCGGATAGCACTATGCGAATCGACAAACTAACCAGCAAATTGCAGGCGGCCCTGTCTGACGCGCAATCTTTAGCGGTAGGCAAGGACCACAACCTGATCCAGCCAGTGCATTTATTGCTGGCCCTGATCGATCAGAAAGGTGGATCGGTTAGGCCGCTGTTGTCACAAACTGGATTCAATATTCCAGAACTGCGTGGGCAACTGCAAAAAGCTGTCGATGATCTTCCTCAGGTTCCAGATAACGGTGGAGAGATCTCAGTTTCTCCCGAGCTTGGCAAGCTATTGAATCAGGCTGACAAGCTTGCTCAGCAGAAGGGCGACAGTTTTATCTCCAGTGAAACTATCTTGTTGGTTGCCATGCAAGACAAAGGCGGTGTAGGCAAGATACTCAATAGTTTCGGTGTCTCTCCTCAGGCATTGGAAAATGCCATTATGAATTTGCGCGGTGGAGATAGTGTCGATGATCCCGCAGCCGAGGATTCCTGGCAGGCACTCAACAAGTACTGTGTCGATCTTACCGAACGAGCGGAGGAAGGAAGTCTGGATCCCGTTATCGGTAGAGATGCAGAAATTCGCCGCACTGTTCAGGTTTTGCAACGGCGTACCAAAAACAATCCGGTGCTTATTGGAGAGCCTGGCGTGGGTAAGACTGCTATCGTGGAAGGTCTTGCGCAACGTATCGTTAATGGCGAAGTGCCGGAAGGACTGCGCGACAAAAAAATTCTCGCCCTGGATATGGGCGCATTGATAGCGGGTGCAAAATTTCGGGGTGAGTTCGAAGAGCGTTTGAAAGCCGTTCTCAATGAATTATCGAAGCAGGAAGGCTCCATCATTCTCTTTATCGATGAGTTGCATACCATGGTCGGCGCCGGCAAGGCCGAAGGTGCCATGGATGCAGGCAATATGTTGAAGCCAGCATTGGCCCGAGGTGAACTGCACTGCGTTGGCGCCACTACGCTGGACGAATACAGGCAATACATAGAGAAAGATGCGGCGCTGGAACGACGCTTTCAAAAAGTACTGGTGGAAGAACCCACCGAAGAAGACACCATCGCCATCTTACGCGGATTGAAAGAACGCTATGAGGTACATCATGGCGTGGACATTTCCGATTCCGCCATTATTGCTTCAGCCAGACTCTCTCAGCGTTATATCACCGATCGTCAACTGCCGGACAAAGCGATTGACCTGGTGGATGAAGCCGCGAGTCTGATTCGAATGGAAATCGACTCCAAGCCGGAGGAAATGGATAAATTAGAGCGGCGCCTCATCCAGCTAAAAATCGAACAGGAAGCTCTGAAGAAAGATGAGGATGCGGCTTCACTGAAACGCAAGGACAAGCTCGCCGAAGAGATCGCCGAGCTGGAGCGGGAGTATGCCGATCTGGAAGAGATCTGGAAGGCGGAAAAAGCGTCTCTACAAGGTACTGCAACTATCAAGAGTAGTCTGGAGAAAGCCAGGCACGACATGGAAACAGCCCGACGTTCCGGTGATTTGGCGCGCATGTCTGAAATTCAGTACGGTGTCATTCCTGGTCTTGAAAGAAAGCTGGAAATGGCTGCAGAAGCGGAGGCGGCGGAGAAAAAGTTGCTGCGTAATCGCGTTACCGAAGAAGAGATTGCCGATGTGGTCTCACGCTCTACTGGTATTCCAGTGAGCAAGATGTTGCAGGGCGACAAGCAGCGTTTGTTGCAAATGGAAGAAGCCTTGCACAAGCGGGTGATCGGGCAAAACGAAGCCATCGAGGCCGTTGCCAATGCGGTGCGACGATCCCGCTCCGGGTTATCCGATCCGAATCGTCCGAATGGTTCTTTTCTTTTTCTTGGCCCAACAGGCGTGGGTAAAACCGAATTGTGTAAAGCGCTGGCGGAATTTCTGTTCGACACGGAAGAGGCCATGGTGCGCATCGATATGTCTGAGTTCATGGAGCAACATTCAGTCGCTCGATTAATCGGAGCGCCTCCCGGTTATGTCGGTTATGAAGAAGGCGGTTATCTCACGGAGGCAGTACGGCGTCGACCTTATTCGGTGTTGTTGCTGGACGAAGTGGAAAAAGCCCACCCTGATGTCTTTAATGTGTTACTTCAGGTATTGGATGACGGGCGCTTAACTGATGGCCACGGTCGTACTGTCGATTTCCGCAACACCGTGATTGTGATGACATCCAATCTGGGTTCTGACCGCATTCAGGAGATGATGAACGAACAAAATCTCAATGAAGAGAACTATGAAAAAGTGAAAACTGTCGTTCTGGAAACTGTGGTGCGGCATTTCTCGCCGGAGTTTGTGAATCGTATTGATGAAACGGTGGTTTTCCATCCACTGCTTCAGGAGCAGATTCGTGGCATTGCCGAAATCCAGATCGATTTACTGAACCGGCGCCTGGCCCACAGCGAGCTGCGACTGGTGGTGTCTGCTGCCGTACTCGATCGTATCGCCGAACTGGGCTACGACCCGGTTTACGGGGCGCGACCGTTGAAGCGGGCGATTCAGAACTGGATCGAGAATCCGCTGGCGCAGCATGTGCTGCAGGGTGACTACGTGGCCGGTGACGTTATCGCAGTGGATTTGGATTCTGCGGGCGAATTGGCCTTCGAAAAGGCGCCAGCCACGGATGAACAGGCCGCGGTCGCTTAGCAACCTGTTGCCATTAGATTGCCATAAGAGCTTGACTTTCCTAGCTAAAATGGGAGAATCGCCGTGTTTTTGTAGGGTGAGCGGTAACTCCCGTCACACTGCTGTAGTCTGACCCCCGCCACGACCTGGCATCTCAGCAGACTACGTTCTAGGTGTAGGACAACATCCAGCCCAGGCCACCTCCACGATATCTATCACGATATCGCGCATGGGGCCGACATTTTGCATGAAACCGGGAATTCGACGGGGTCGTTCGGTTGCTTGCGAAGTGTGAAAAAGACTCATATTTAACTCGCATGACGGCTGGCTCCAGACGGGGCAGTTACTGTCATGGTTTTTTGATGTTGTTTAACGAAGTGACTAATTAGAGGCAAGAAAAGTGGAAGAATTATCTGGTGGCGAAATGCTTATTCGTGCTCTGCACGATGAGGGTGTGGAGATACTGTTCGGTTATCCGGGCGGTGCCGTGCTGCATATATATGACGCAATATTTCACCAGGATAAAGTGGAACATATTCTTGTGCGCCATGAGCAAGCGGCAACCCATGCCGCCGATGGCTATGCGCGCGCAACCGGCAAGCCGGGTGTGGTGCTGGTAACTTCTGGCCCTGGTGCAACCAATGCCATCACAGGCATTGCTACCGCTTATATGGATTCCATTCCCATGGTGGTGATCTCCGGGCAGGTCGAGAGTCGAATGATCGGTTCCGATGGCTTTCAGGAAACTGACATGGTTGGTGTGTCTCGCCCGGTTGTGAAGCACAGTTTTATGGTGCAGAACGCCGAGGAAATTCCCCGTATCGTCAAGAAAGCTTTTCATATTGCGACTACCGGACGTCCCGGACCGGTGGTAATTGACGTGCCTAAAGATGTCACCGATCCAAAACTGAAATTTCCTTATGAATACCCAAAGGACATCAAGCTGCGTTCCTATCAGGTTCCTGCCAAAGGACATTCCGGTCAGATAAAGAAAGCGGTAGATGCCTTGCTTTCTGCCAAGCGTCCGATGATATACACCGGTGGTGGCGTCATCATGGGTGAAGGATCAGAGGAACTTACGGAGTTAACGCACAAGCTTGGTTATCCAATCACTAATACCTTGATGGGTCTGGGTGCTTATCCAGCTTCCGATAAACAGTTTCTGGGTATGCTAGGGATGCATGGTACCTATGAAGCCAATATGGCGATGCACTATTGCGATGTGCTGCTTGCCATTGGTGCACGTTTCGATGATCGGGTTACCAATTCCGACACCAGTAAATTTTGCCCCGATGCCACCATCCTCCATGTTGATGTGGATCCAGCATCTATCTCTAAGACTGTGACGGCCGATGTGCCGATAGTCGGACCGGTAAAAGCAGTTCTGAAAGAAATGATCACGCAACTGGATAACTCCAGCAATAAGGTCGATGAGCATGCGCTGGAAGTCTGGTGGAAACAAATAGAACAATGGCGAGAGAAAGAGTGCCTCGCAGTTACTCCAGCAGAGAACGGTGTGATTAAACCGCAACAAGCAGTACAGGCCCTGTACGAAGTCACTAAGGGCGATGCCTATGTGTCTTCAGACGTTGGGCAGCATCAGATGTTTGCTGCCCAGTACTATGGTTTTGACAAACCCAGGCGCTGGATCAACTCCGGTGGTTTGGGCACCATGGGGTTCGGCTTTCCTGCTGCCATGGGTGTGCAGTTTGCTTTCCCAGACGCGATTTCAGTCTGCATTACCGGCGAAGGCAGCTTCATGATGAATCAGCAGGAGTTTGCAACCTGTATGCAGTACGGATTGCCAGTCAAAATCATCTGCCTGAACAATCAGGCACTGGGCATGGTGAAGCAGTGGCAGGACATGCAATACGGCGGCCGCCACAGTCATAGTACTTATTCCGAGTCACTTCCTGATTTCATCAAACTGGCCGAAGCCTATGGTCATGTTGGTATCCGCATCGAAAAACTGGATGAACTCCATTCCAAGTTGGAAGAAGCCATTGCCATGAAAGACAAATTGGTGTTTGTCGATGTGTTGGTTGATCCAGGCGAACACGTTTATCCCATGGCGATCAAGGGTGGTGCTATGAAGGATATGGTTTTGAGTAAAACGGAGCGCACCTAAGATGAGACACATAATTTCAGTGCTTATGGAAAATGAACCAGGTGCCTTGTCGCGTGTTGTTGGCTTGTTTTCGCAGCGTAACTACAACATTGATTCACTAACGGTTGCACCTACGGAAGATCAAACACTGTCGAGATTAACGCTGACTACTACCGGTGATGATGCGCGAATAGAACAGATTACCAAGCACCTGAACAAACTGGTGGACGTGGTTAAGTTGGTGGATCTCACAGAAGGCGCGCACATCGAACGCGAGCTCATGTTAATCAAGGTGCGGGCCACAGGGGCTCAGCGGGCCGAAGTCTCTCGCACAGTGGATATTTTTCGTGGTCAGGTCGTGGATCTCACCGCCAATGTGTTCACGATTCAAATCACCGGTGCCGGTGACAAGCTGGACGCCTTTATCCTGGCATTAGGTGACAACACAGTACTGGAAGTGGCGCGCACCGGAGTCTCTGGAATCTCGCGCGGCGAAAAAACTCTAGCGCTTTGATTTATCCGCCAAAAGTGCATCCATGCACTTTTGGCTTGGTCGCTCTCAAATCACTGGCGCAAAAGCGTGGTTTTGCTTGTGATTTGAGAGCTCGCATTCACTTCGTGAAGGGCCGCTCTCGGACTTCCTGTCCTTCGCGGCACTTGCACATCCTGTACGTCGTCGCCATCCATGGCTCATTTCGAGAATCTTTCGCTTTCAATGCCCGGCTAGATTACTTTCTTCATCGCAGTCATGTAACTGCGTAGGCGTTTGCCAACCACTTCTATTGAGTGGGAACGTATGCTGTCATTTACCGCGATAAGCTCGGCATTGTCCACGTTGCTGTCGGCGAGTTGCAGGCCTTTCCCTATCACGTCGGTATCGATTTTCTTCATGAAGTCTTCCAAAAGAGGAACGCACTCATGAGAGAACAGGTAGCAGCCATATTCTGCAGTATCAGAAATCACCTTATTCATCTCGTACAGTTTCTTGCGACCGATGAGGTTGGCAATCAGTGGCACTTCATGCAGTGACTCGTAGTAGGCAGATTCTTCGATAATGCCGCTGTCCGTCATGGTCTCGAACGCCAGTTCGACGCCGGCCTTGATCATGGCCACCATGAGAATGCCGTGGTCATAGTATTCCTGTTCGGAGATGTCCATGTCGCCTGCTTCCGATTTTTCGAAGGCTGTTTCGGCGGTGGCTTCTCTCCAGCCTAAGAGCTTGGCGTCATCATTAGCCCAGTCTTCCATCATGCCGGAGGAAAAATCACCGGTAATGATGTCATCCATATGCTTTTGATAGAGACCTGTCATCAGTTCTTTCAGTTCAGCGGACAACTCGTTGGCGACGATCTTGGCAGGATTGGAAAGCCGGTCCATCATATTGGTAATACCGCCGTGCTTGAGTCCCTCGGCGATAACTTCCCAACCATGCTGTACCAGTTTCGAGGCATAGGCTGAATCCATACCTTTTTCGATCATCTTGTCATAGCAGAGCAGGGAGCCGGTTTGCAGCATGCCGCAGAGGATGGTCAGCTCACCCATGAGGTCGGATTTCACTTCGGCGATGAAAGAGCTTTCCAAAACACCGGCGCGGTGACCCCCAGTCGCGGCAGCGTAGGCCTTGGCAATTTCCAGGCCATCGCCATTGGGATCGTTTTC
>JAKSCP010000147.1 GCA_022360535.1 Pseudomonadales bacterium
CGAAACCTTCGATTGCCAAAATCTCATCGAGGGGCACATAGGCAATCTCTTCAAGTGAAGTGAAACCTTCCTGCACCAGTACTTCAGCTACTTCATCATCTACATCGAGCTTTTCCATAAACATCTCGATGAACGTGCTGGCTTCCTGCTGTTGCTTGGCTGCTGCTTCCTCTTCACTCATCACGTTGATGGTCCAGCCGGTCAACTCGCTCGACAGTCTGACATTCTGGCCATTACGTCCAATCGCCTGCGCCAGGTTTTCTTCTTCCACCGCGATATCCATCGTGTGGCTGTCTTCATCAACGATGATAGACGCCACTTCTGCCGGCGCCATCGAATTGATAACCAGCTGTGCTGGATTGTCATCCCACAGGATGATGTCGATGCGTTCGTTTGCCAACTCGTTAGAAACAACCTGTACTCGCGAACCGCGCATACCTACACAGGCACCGACGGGGTCGATTCGACCATCATTAGTGCTCACCACGATCTTGGCGCGAGAACCAGGATCCCGTGCTGCGGCTTTGATTTCGATAACTTCTTCTGCGATCTCCGGCACTTCAATCTTGAACAGTTCGACTAGCATGTCGGGAGAGGTGCGACTGAGAAACAGCTGTGGTCCACGCTGCTCAGAACTCACATGAGTCAGCAAGGCACGCAAACGATCCGAAATCCGGAAAGTTTCACGGGGAATCATTTGGTCTCTAGGCAATAGTGCTTCTGCATTATTACCGAGGTCGACAATGATATTGTCACGGGTGACTTTCTTTACGGTGCCAGCAACCAGTTCACCAACACGGTGCTCGTACTCAGAGATGACGATTTCCCGTTCTGCTTCGCGTACTTTCTGCACGATAACTTGCTTCGCTGTTTGCGCAGCAATTCGACCAAACTCAACGTTGTCGATCTTTTCCTCGTAGGTATCGCCAATGCCCAGCTTCTTGTCCTTCTCGCCGGCTTGTTCCAGGGTGAATTGAGAAGCTTCTTCCAGATACTCCTCGTCTTCAACAACTGTCCATACACGAAAGGTTTCGTATTCACCAGTGTCACGGTCTACAGAAACCCGACAATCAATCTCTTCATTGTCATAGAGTTTCTTGGTTGCGGTTGCCAGTGCAGATTCAATCGCTTCAAAAATTACACCACGAGACACACCCTTCTCATTCGAGACCGCGTCTGCAACCATCAATATTTCTTTGCTCATCATAATCGTGTCACCAACTCATTACTGCGTTTGATGCATTTCTAAATCTGCGAGAGCTGTCTAGTAAACGACATTTGCTTTTTCGATATCAGCGAAAGGCAAGACAACGATTTCGTCGTCAACTTTCATGCTGACGGAATCTTCTGCCACTCCCGCGACCACTCCTTTGAATTTACGTCGCCCTTCAATCGGGCCGCGCATTCTCACATTCACTTCAGTTCCAGCGAATTGCCCGAACTGTTCGAGTGTAAAAAGTGGTCTATCCAAACCCGGTGAAGAGACTTCTAGTGTGTACTCCCCTGCAATAGGGTCTTCCACATCAAAAATCGCACTCACCTGGCGACTAACTTTTTCACAATCATCAATGGTGATGCCCGCATCACTCTCGATGTAAATTCGCAGCACCGAATACTTACCTTGTGCAGCGTGTTCAATTCCCCAAAGCTCTAAATCCAATGCCTCAACAGTTGGCTCAATGAGATTTTGCACTTTCGCCACACTGTTCTTCACAAGCACTGCCCTGAGTCACGTCCGGGCAAAAAACCCAGATACAAAAAATGGGCCCAAGGCCCACTCTGTTGCTCCGCAACCGGGCTGAAGCAAGACCCAGTGCGAAATTTATGTCCGACTGATCAGGTGAATTTCACCCTAAATTTTCAGCCAAATATTGGTAGCGGGGGCAGGATTTGAACCTACGACCTTCGGGTTATGAGCCCGACGAGCTGCCAGACTGCTCCACCCCGCACCAGATCTTTACTAATCCCTTGATATATAAGGATAAAAAATCAGCTATCCCAATACCTCAAGGGGCACGCATTATAAGGAGGAGATGGCGCCAAGGTCAAGCGCAATGCGGGCTGTAGGGGAATTGAGGGTTCTTGTTTCCAGCTTGAGTAAATGGGGGTGGCGGGGTGTGATTTCAAGAAGCCCTAGCCCAGGCCAGTTAGCACAGGGCTAGAACGAAGGTGGTGCCGAAGGCCGGACTTGAACCGGCACGAGCTAGGCTCACTACCCCCTCAAGATAGCGTGTCTACCAATTCCACCACTTCGGCATGTTTGATTGTTTCTATCTATTCTGTGCCCTACGCAAGTCGCTGGCCTAGCGGCCAGTTAGCGTGGTCGCTCTCAGACGTCCTGTCTTTCGCGACACTCGTGCATCCTGCACGTCGTCTACCAATTCCACCACTTCGGCATGTTCGCCCGGAAGAATTTGTCGATGAGCCGACCATCCCTTCCAGCCAGCGAGCACAGCTCGCTGTCGTTCGTCCTGCACTCGAAGCTCACGCTTCGAAAGCGTTTGTCCTCACCCACCACTTCGGCATGTTCTTAATTGTTATCGGGCAAGCTAGGAACGTCGCTCTGATCTTCAGCTGGTTCTTGCTCCAATTCCGGAACATCAGACTGTTCGGCAGTTACTTCCTGCAGAATATCTTCATTCACCACAGGCAATCCTTGAGTCGTGCTCAGACCAGACTGGCTTCGAGCAAATATCGCCAGAGCGAGACTAGTAACAAAAAAGATCGTTGCTGCAACCGTGGTCGCGCGTACCAGAAAGTTACCGGTTCCCGATGAACCAAAGACCGTTTGCGAAGCACCAGCACCAAAAGAAGCACCGGCATCGGCACCCTTGCCTTGCTGTAACAACACCAGACCTACGATGACAATGGCTACGATGACATGAACTACTACAACTAGAGTTTCCATGATTAATTATCCGCATTCGTGCAGATGGCTAAAAACTGTTCTGCCTCTAAAGAGGCTCCGCCAACCAGACCACCATCGATATCCGGTTGAGCGATTAACTCCGCAGAGTTAGATTCTTTGACACTGCCGCCATACAAAATCTGAATGGCTGCCGCGATCTCTTTATCCTGCTTGGCCAGGTCGCTGCGCAATAGTGCGTGGACTTCCTGGGCCTGTTCTGGGCTGGCCTTTTCACCTGTGCCGATTGCCCAAACTGGCTCGTAGGCAATAACTGCATTCTCAAATGCTGCCACACCGACTCGCTCAAGTACCGCCGCAAGTTGAGCCATTACAACATCAGCCGTAATGCCTTCTTTACGCTGTTCCAATGTTTCCCCGACGCAAAGAATCGGCTGCAATGACGCCGCCTGAACTGCAGCGAATTTCTCCGCTACTACTGCGTCACTCTCACCAAACAGTGCTCGTCTTTCCGAGTGACCCACAATTACAAAGTCAGCACCCAGATCTGCCAGCATGCCGCAGGCGACTTCACCCGTGTAAGCACCCTGCTCAAACTGAGATGCATTCTGCGCACCTGTTTGAATCCTGGTATCAGCACAAAGCTTGGCAGCTAGTGGCAAATAAACAGATGGCGGAGCGATGCCAATCTCGACACCCTCAGGCACCCCATCCAACCCCTGTTTGAGAGCCAAAATCAGACTCGAGCAGGACTCCCTCGTTCCATGCATCTTCCAGTTACCGACAACCAGCTTGGAACGCATGTGTATCTACCTAAATTCAATGAGGGGCCGGATAAAAACGGGCGCCAATACTACCCAAGATAGGAAAGCCTTGCAATAACAGGGGCCTAGCTGGCGCTGGATACCTCTGTTGCCACCAGATCGGACAGCTCGCGGGCAAACTGCTCCACCTTGTCCCCGTCTTCACCCTCAACCATGACCCGAAGCACAGGTTCTGTGCCGGAAGGTCGCAGTAAAACCCGGCCGTTCTTGCCCAGTCGCGATTCAATATCAGTAACCGCATTCTTTACCGCATCGTTGGAAGCGATATCTATACTATTGGCCAGCTTCACATTGACCATGGACTGAGGGAGTTTACGCATCTTGTTTTTCAGGTCAGCCAGGGGCTGCTCGCAATGGACGATTGCCGCCAAAGCTTGCAGTGCCGAGACGATGCCATCCCCCGTGGTGTTGATGTCGAGGCAGATAATATGGCCCGATGACTCTCCACCCAGTTTCCATCCTCGCGAAAGCAGCTCCTGCATTACATAGCGATCGCCAACTTTGGTTCTGGTGAAGGGCACATCCAGTGCATCGAGCGCCAGTTCCAACCCAAGATTACTCATTGATGTACCAACAACTCCGCCAAAATCGATGCTCTGTCGCCGCCGGTCACGAGCGATTACGTACAAGATCTCATCGCCATCTACGATGTTACCCAGATGATCCACCATGATGAGCCGATCACCATCTCCATCGAACGCGACTCCCAGGTCGGCTTGTTCTGCTTTTACGGTTTCAGCTAATAATTCAGGAGAAGTCGAGCCACTGTTCTCATTGATGTTCAAACCATCAGGAGAAACGCCAATCGCAATGACTTTTGCCCCCAGCTCTTCCAGGACAGCCGGCGCAATGTGATATGTAGAACCATGAGCACAATCGACGACAATCTTCATGCCATTGAATTTCAGGTTGGATCCTACAGTACTCTTGCAGAATTCAATGTACCGACCTGCCGCATCTGTAATGCGGGAAGCCTTACCGATAGATCCGGAGGGGACGGTTGTCACATCTTTATCCAGGTGCTCTTCAATGGCCAATTCGATACTGTCAGGTAGCTTCGTGCCATCAGCGGAAAAGAACTTGATACCGTTGTCTTTGTAAGAGTTATGAGATGCGCTGATTACTATTCCAGCTTGCGCCCGCAGGGTTCGCGTCAAATAAGCTATCGCTGGCGTCGGCATGGGGCCCGTGAGCTGGATATCGACACCAGCAGCGGTAACGCCTGCCTCTAAAGCAGCCTCAAACATATAGCCTGAAATGCGTGTGTCTTTACCGATGATGATCTTGTTACGGCCATTGCCCTCACTGGCGAACACCCGCCCTGCTGCCCAGCCAAGCTTCAGCATAAAGTCGGGAGTAATAGGAGCTTTCCCCACGGCGCCACGGATACCATCGGTTCCAAAGTAGTGTTTTTGTTTAGCTGACATTCTTTTTTATTCGCTGTCGATGTAAGCGCAGTGTACTCTAATTGCATCCACGGTGGCAGCCACATCATGGGCACGGATAATTTTTGCGCCTCCCTGCAAAGCCAAGGTGGCAGCGGCCACCGATGCTGCCAGACGCTCCCCCACAGCTTTGTCAGTGACAGCACCTAACATCGATTTTCTGGAGATCCCCGCCAGGATTGGCAGTTCCAATGCCAACAGCTTGTCCAGTCCTCGTAGCAAGGCAAAATTATGAGCCACTGACTTACCAAAACCGAATCCTGGATCTACCACTAGTCTGCCTCTGTCAATTCCTGCCGCCAGACATTCACTTACTCTTGCTTGCAGGAACTCACTAACTTCTTGCACCACGTCTTCATAGTGATAGGTCTGCTGCATAGTTCGAGGTTGACCCTGCATGTGCATGAGACAAATTGCGACTTGCGATGCAGCTATTGTCTCTATCGCGGCTTCTCTGTTTAGGGCACGGATATCGTTGATCATGTGCACGCCTTGACTGATTGCTTCAGCCATCACTTCGGGTGAGCTGGTGTCGACGGAAAGGAAGGCATCAAATTTCGAACGTAACAATTCGATAACCGGTATAACCCGGTCCAGCTCTTCCTGCGGTGAAATGGCCTTGGCGCCAGGGCGAGTCGATTCCCCGCCGATATCAAGAATCTGTGCGCCATCCGCAAGCATGGCTTCAGCACGCTGCCCGACTTTTTCTAGATCTACAGAAAATGAAGAGTCGCTGGAATCGCCTAATTCAGATCCATCTGAAAAGGAGTCAGGAGTGACATTTAAAATACCCATACAGACCGGAGTCGACAAATCCAATTGTCGATCTCCAGCTGTGAGTGTTTGCGTCAAAGGGTGTTGCGAGGAGTTGGGATTACTGATCGGCAGTGATTAATGCTCGCTTGCAGGCCCACCGATTTTGCCTGCGCCTTTGTCAGACTCTTTTTCAGTCTGTTCCTTTTCGACCTTGCTGGCACCAGAGTCGTCATCGTCTGAATCTGCCCAGCCGGCAGGTGGTCGCGGCTTCTTGCGCGCCATGATGTCATCGATCTGATCCGAATCGATTGTTTCGTATTCAATCAGAGCGTCTTTCATAAGCTCGAGGATGTCGCGGTTCTCATCCAGGATAGTCGCGGCCTTCTCATAACATTCATCGATAATGCGACGCACTTCTTTATCGATCGCCTTGGCTGTATCACTGGACACTGATTTGGTTTGAGAAGCAGCAGAACGTCCAAGGAAGACTTCGCCCTCATCTTCGGAGTAAAGCAAAGGACCCAACTCGTCCGACAAACCCCACTTGGTGACCATATTGCGCGCCATCTCAGTGGCCCGCTGAATATCATTGGACGCACCGGTGGTCACGCCTTCTTTACCAAGCGTCATCTCTTCCGCGATACGACCGCCGTAGAGACTGCATATCTGGCTGAGTATATGCTGCTTACTGTAACTGTATCGATCTTCCTCTGGCAGAAACATGGTGACTCCCAATGCCCGGCCGCGAGGGATAATGCTTACTTTGTAAACCGGATCATGTTCCGGCATCAGTCGGCCGACGATGGCGTGACCGGCTTCGTGGTAAGCGGTGTTCAGGCGCTCTTTATCCGACATCACCATGGACTTGCGCTCCGCGCCCATCATGATTTTGTCTTTCGCCTTTTCGAATTCTTCCATGGTGACCAGACGCTTGCTGGCTCTCGCTGCAAACAAGGCAGCCTCATTGACCAGGTTAGCCAAATCAGCACCGGAGAATCCAGGCGTACCACGGGCGATGACGCTGGCTTTTACGCGGTCATCGATGGGTACTTTGCGCATGTGCACTTTGAGGATCTGTTCGCGACCGCGGATGTCTGGCAAACCAACCACCACCTGACGATCAAATCGTCCAGGACGCAGCAGTGCTGGATCCAACACGTCGGGACGGTTAGTTGCTGCCATTACAATGACGCCATCATTCCCTTCGAAACCGTCCATCTCAACCAGCAACTGGTTAAGAGTCTGTTCACGCTCATCATGTCCACCGCCAAGACCAGCACCACGATGACGGCCCACTGCATCAATCTCATCGATGAAGATAATGCAGGGAGATTGTTTCTTGGCCTGATCGAACATGTCGCGCACACGTGATGCACCAACACCCACGAACATTTCTACGAAATCAGAACCTGAAATAGAGAAGAAAGGCACCTTGGCTTCACCGGCAATTGCTTTTGCCAGTAGCGTCTTACCAGTACCTGGCTGTCCAACCATTAACACGCCACGGGGAATTCGACCGCCAAGGCGTTGAAACTTGTCTGGCTCGCGCAGAAACTCAACCAGTTCCTGCACATCTTCTTTCGCCTCGTCGACTCCGGCCACGTCAGCGAAAGTTACTTTAATCTGATCCTCACCCAATAACTTGGCTTTGCTCTTGCCGAATGACATGGGTCCGCCACGACCGCCGGCACCACCGCCTTGCATCTGGCGCATAAAAAAGAAGAACAGGGCGATAATGATCAGTATGGGGAAACTGGCTACGAGTAACTGGGTCCAGATACTCTGCTGTTCGGGTTCGTTGGCGATGATCTCCACGCCGTTGTCGAACAAGTCATCCATTAACTGGTCGTCGCCGATTAACGGCATCACGGTGCGGAAGCGACTATTGTCTGAGCGAATGCCTGTAATATTGATGCCTGCCAATTCCACAGCAGTTACTCGACCGGAACGCACTTCCCGGATAAATTCGGAGTAGTTGATACTGTCTTCCCGGGTTTCCTGGTTGATGTTGTTGAACACTGTCAGCAACACACCGGCGATAATCATCCAGAGAATCAGATTTTTTGCCATGTCGTTCAAGGGTTTATCTCCCAATGGTTAGTACTGCAGAGGCTGGCGGATCAGTCCTGAAGACAGCCTAATTCTAATATCTATGCAAATAATTGCACTCAAATTCGCCGCAAACCCGTTTTATGCCTCTAAATCGGGGGTGAACCGTGACCCGAGCAAATAGATTTCCCGGGATCTGGACCTGGAGGCCTTGGGTTTTCTGGACTTCACAGTCTTGAAGCTTGCCTGTAGCTGACGATGAAACTCATCGAAACCAGCACCCTGGAACAGCTTCACCAGGAAATACGCTTCCGGCTTTAATACAGTTCTTGCCAGATCCAAGGCTAACTCAGCCAGATACATGACCCGCGGCTGATCTATCGCCTTCATTCCACTCATATTGGGGGCCATGTCAGAGATTACAAGGTCTGCCCCTTCTTCTCCTACGGCAGAAAGGATCTGATCCAACACCTCATTTTCGGTGAAATCGCCCTGAATAAACTCCACTCCGGGCAGGCTGTCCATGGCCAGAATATCGCTGGCAATTACCCGCCCATGATCTCCCACCAACTCTGCGGCTACCTGAGTCCACCCCCCTGGCGCTGCCCCCAAATCCACAACCGTCATACCAGGCCTGATCAAACCGTCTTTGTCCTGGATTTCCTTCAGCTTGTAACTGGCACGGGAACGGTATCCCTCTTCCTGACTCCGCTTCACGTAGGCGTCATCGAAGTGCTCTTTTAACCACTGTTTGCTGCTTGAAGATCGGGCCATTGCTATTAAGTGCTGGAGTAGGTAGCTTAGCTGCCCGCTTAGAAGACCTTAGACGGACATGGCAGCTTAATGAGTTTAAGTAATACCGAGAAAAAACAGTTTCGATCGATCGGGCATAGCCTGAAACCGGTTGTGATCATTGCACAAAACGGCTTGTCAGAAAACGTGAGTCAGGAAATCGATCGTGCACTAAAAGACCATGAACTGATAAAAGTTAAGATTCAGGTTCCTGATCGCGAAAGCAAACAGGAACTTATTCGGGAAGTTTGCAGCACTCTAAAAGCTGAGTGCGTGCAAACGATTGGACACATTGCTCTTCTTTACCGTGCCGCGAAAAAGCCAGACCCAAGGCTTTCGAATCTGAAACGCAAGCAGTTATGACAATAAAGCAATAAAGAAAGGACAATCAAGAAAGAAAACTTTCTTTCTTTTCGCAGTACCTATATATGCTCCACCGATTCAATTTCATAATCGACATCGCCAGCCGGAGCTTTGACTGTCACTTCGTCACCTTCGTTCTTTCCCATCAATGCCCGGGCTATGGGCGAGCCAACTGAAATTTTTCCAGCCGGCACATCCGCCTCGTCCTCACCAACGATTTGGTAAGTCACGGTTTCTTCTGTTTCCAGGTTGTACAAAGTGACCGTGGTGCCAAAGATGACTCTGCCACTAGGTTCGATCTTGGTCACGTCAATGATTTCAGAATCAGCGAGTTTGCTCTCAATTTCAGTGATCCTGCCCTCACAGAAACTTTGTTGCTCGCGGGCAGCATGGTATTCGGCGTTCTCTCGCAGATCGCCATGCTCTCTCGCCTCAGCTATTGCTGCGGAGATCTTCGGCCGCGTCACGCTTTTGAGTTCATTGAGCTCTTCACGTAATCGTTCAGCGCCCTGAGTTGTCATCGGGACTTTAGCCATGTTTAACCATGCGTTGCCATATTAGCCTTGTTAGGCTTTGTTATATCAGTGCAGTTCTGTATGTAAGGTTTGGAGTGTATAGACGGACATATTGTTGCCAAACTCCAGCGCATCGCAAACCGCTAAGGCTCCAGCTATGGTAGTAGTACAGAATACTTTGTGACGCAATGCTGTACTGCGAATCGTGGAGGAGTCCGCGATAGCCTGTCTGCCTTCTGTGGTATTAAACACCACCTGAATTTCTTCATTTTTTAGCATATCGACTATATGAGGTCTACCTTCCAGCACCTTGTTCACAGGGGTTACCGGTAGCCCCGCCTCGTCTATGACCTTTGCAGTACCGTGGGTTGCGACCAATGAGTAGCCTAAATCCAGAATTCGCTGTGCCACTTCAACAACAGCAGGCTTATCGCGATCCCGGACACTGATAAAGGCGTTGCCACTGGTTTCGATAATGTCACCTGCGCCCAATTGGGATTTGGCATAGGCTTCTGCGAAGGTAGTACCTACTCCCATAACTTCACCGGTGGATTTCATCTCAGGTCCGAGAATCGGATCTACGCCCGGGAACTTGTTGAATGGGAATACCGCTTCCTTCACTGCGAATGTATTTGGCATAACTTCTTCCGTGAAGTGTTGATCTTCCAAAGTCGTGCCCACCATACAGCGCGCCGCAATTTTTGCCAGTGACTGCCCAATGCATTTGGAGACGAAGGGTACGGTACGCGACGCTCTTGGATTCACTTCGATGACGTAGACTTCGCCGTCCTGATAAGCAAGCTGGGTATTCATTAAACCAACCACACCCAGCTCAAGCGCAATGGCAGACACCTGTTGGCGAATCTTGTCCTGAACTTCCATAGGTAAATTGTAAGGAGGTAAAGAACAGGCGGAATCGCCCGAGTGGATACCCGCCTGCTCGATATGTTGCATGATGGCGCCAACGACGACTTGTTTGCCATCACTCACCACATCAACATCAATCTCAATGGCAGAACTCAGATAGTGATCCAGCAGCACAGGACTCTCATTGGAAACCATCACTGCTTCTTTCATATAACGGGTCAGCTCAGCTTCGTTGTAGACGATTTCCATGGCACGACCACCCAGCACATAGGAAGGTCTGACTACCAGCGGATAATCAATATGCTGCGCTTGCTCGATACTCTCTTCCACACTTCGCACTGTGCAGTTAGGCGGCTGTTTCAGATCCAGCTTGCGAATCAGTTGCTGGAAACGCTCGCGGTCTTCGGCGCG
>JAKSCP010000076.1 GCA_022360535.1 Pseudomonadales bacterium
AGAGTAGACTATCCACTGGTGATTTCCAGGGGAAGCGATTTGTTGGTTTAAGCAGGGATAATTTCCCGATTTTTCCCGTGAAAGTGCCCAAAACCCTCGTAATTCGCGGTCCTACAACTCTTAGTAACTGATAATTGAGCGCTTTCCTACCTGCCCATGGCATAAAACTCAGGATTTGGCGGTAAAGAAGACATATTGGCCAATCGATTGGACATGGCAAAGAAGGCAGCGATGGCACCTATTTCCCAGATGTCGTCCGGAGTAAATCCGGCATTCTGTAGTTGTTGATGATCATCCTTGCACACTTCTTGTGCCGATTGGGACACCTTGACCGCATAGTCCAGCATGGCTCGTTGTTTCGGTGTGATATCTGCCTTGCGGTAGTTGGTGGCTAACTGGTCGGCAATCAGGGGGTTCTTCTCGCGAATCCGCAGAATTGCGCCATGAGCCACCACGCAATACAGGCACTGGTTGAGGCCAGAGGTGACAACCACGATCATTTCCTTTTCCCCGGCAGTGAGATTGCCAGGTTTCTCCATCAGGGCATCGTGATAAGCAAAGAAGGCACGAAACTCCTCAGGTCGCCCGGCCAATGCCAGGAATATATTGGGTACGAACCCAGCTTTTTCCTGCACCGCCTCGATGCGCTCACGGATGTCTGGCTCGATGTTTTCAAGCTCGGCAAAAGGAAACAAGTTCTTTGCTTGATCACTCATAGTTGGTTTAGCTCAATAGGGTGGGTGGTTTGTTAATGCCGGGGCACTTCACTGGCGTTGTAGATTTTCAGTTCGGGGTCCGAGGTTGCATACTTCCCCAGTTCGCGCACGAACTCTCCCGATTCAGGTACTCGGAAGTGTTGCTGTAATGCATCCATATCTTGCCATTGTTCAATGAATACCAGGCGATTGCCATGCTCGCCATCGATATGCACACCGTGGCTAAGACAACCCGGCTCTTGTCGTGATCGGTTAACGTGGGCCTGACTTAACTCCAATGCTTGTTCCAAAGAATTTTCATCGATTTCTACACTTCCCAGTACTATTACCACGCTACTCTCCACTTAATGCCACGTAATGCGTTTTTGTTGTATAAAATCAGGGCTCACAGTGGGGTGAGAGCCACCTCAGTTGCGTGTTGCAATATAGCTCAGTGACACGCAATCTAGTAGTCACAAGCGTCGAATCATTGGCGAATTTTCCGGACAGGATTAAGACATGGATGATCTCCAGGGTAAGGTTTTTATTGTCACTGGTGCTAATAGCGGCATCGGTTTTGAGGCTGCCAAGAATTTTGCGTCCCGCGGCGGAGAAGTGGTGTTGGTTTGTCGGAATGAAACCAAGGGGCTGGCCGCCATGAAAGAAATCGAAGCCGAGACCGGCAGCGAGAAAGTGGTCTTGGAAGTTGCGGATTTCAGCTCGCTTGCCAGCGTGAATGAGTTGGCCGATCGCCTGCTTTTGAATTACGAATGTATTGACGTACTTTGCAATAACGCCGGCGGGGCGAATTCGAAGCGAGAGCTCACCAACGAGGGGTTCGAGCTGACCTTCGCCACTAATCATCTAAGCGGTTTTTTATTAACGCAAAAGCTACTCCCTCTATTGCTAAATCAAGCGGCTCGGGGTGAAGCACGTGTCGTGTTCACCAGCTCGCTCGGCCACAAGAACAGCCCTCTGGATTTTGACGACCTGAATCTGGATAAGAAATACAGCACGCTTAAAGCCTATGGTCGGTCCAAGTTAATGAACCTGCTCACGGCTCGGGAAATTCACCGCCGCTATGGGCATCAAGCCATCATCGCCAGCTCGTTTCATCCGGGTGCCGTGCGCACAGCAATCTGGGGTAAAGGCGGTTTCCTCGCCACGGTGCTGGGTTTCGTGATGTACCCCTTCATGTGGTCCATCGAGAAGGGGGCTGACACCTTTATCTGGTTGGCGTCCTCACAGGAAGAGGCAGTGAAAAATGCGGCGGGCAATTATTTCTTCGATCGCCGGCAGCCTTCAATTGCCGACTTCGCCACTGATGAAGCTGCCAAGCGCCTGTGGGAAGTGAGTGAGGAATTAATCCAGCCTCATCTAAAGGACTCACAGCAAATTTGAACCCCGTCGCAGCTTCGACAATTGAGTGAAATCGAATTGTCATCCTCCGGGTCTCTTGCTCCGAACCCCTTAATTCGATCCAGAAATCGACTGTTAGAGTCCCAGGATGAGCGAAGAAGAGAGCAAAAACCGCGTACTACCGTTTGTAGAGAACATTTCTGAAGCGACTGCTGCCTGTCTGATCACCATGGTGCAGGGCAACGTTCTGGCACTGGGGCTCAGTCATTGGCTGATCGCCTCACAAACTGGCATCGCGGCAGGCGTGCTGACTGCTTTGGCTATCATGTACACCCGAATCCGCAAACGCTGGGTGATTGCTTCTGCTCTGGGCATCATCACGGCGACTGTCGATTTTTTTGTGCATCCAGGGATGTTCGGGCACATAGCCGCTGAGGCGATAGTCACTGGAATAGGCGCAGCATGTTTATCCCTACTGGTAGGTTGGATCTTGGATCGCCGCCGCGAAAAAGCATCTCTCAACACAAATTAAATAACCAGTCCAAACATTTACAGTCGTGTATTCAATCGTAAATTGACGACTCTCTGGATAAACTACGCGTCAATTCCACCACTAAGTGCTATCCATGACGCTTTCGCACTATCTTGCCAATCGCCACCGCTATGAACTCATTGCGGTTCTTGCACTGCTTCTGCTGATCGTGATTATCAATGTCACGACTATAGGGATGGAGTTTGAACGAGATGGTGTGGGCCCGGGTTGGCGGGAAGCCTGGGCAACCGAATCTACTTCGGTATTTTCTCTTGGTGTGTTATTGCTTCCTCTGTTCTATGTTTTTAAGCGCTTGGATCTGACCCTGGCGAATTTTCGACAGAAATGGATTTGGTTGCTTCCAATTTTCTTTGGATTCTCTTTGCTGCACGTTGCAGGATTCGTGGTACTACGTAAAGTACTGTGGGCTATGGGTGGTCAACAGTACACTTTTGACCCACTGCTTCTTGAGCTTATCTATGAGCTAAGAAAAGACTTTCTCGACTTCCTCATTATTTTTACGCTGTTTTATAGCTATCAATTCATCATCGATCGCCTTCGTGGGGAAGCACGTTTTCTTGACGTGGAAAATCAGCAAGACAACCAGCGTCTGCAATTTCTGGTGAAAATGTTGGACCGTGAGTATTTGGTCAAAGTCGAGGATATCGATTGGGTGCAATCAGCCAGCAACTATGTTGTCTTGCATTGTGGTGAGCGGCACTATCCAATGCGCCAGACCCTGAAGAGTTTGAATGACGAATTGAGTAAATCCCAATTCATGCGTGTGCATAGAACCGCTATTGTCAATCTGCAGCGGGTGGTTGATATACAGGAGAAGGGGGAACTAGGTGTTCACCTGGTCAGTGGCGAATTGGTGCCGCTGAGCAAAACTTATCTTCCAGAGTTGCGTAATGCCTTGTCAAAACCCAAAACAGTGTCTTCAGTATCAGTAACTTAATTTCTGAACTCCGATTTTCGTCCCCGCAGGGAGGTGTTTCGTCCCTTAGCCCGTCCCTCTACGTCTCTCACGACGTCTAAGCATGCAAACACGTTAGGCTGCCATTCAGTGAACAGTAATCCGGGTTAGTGAGGATGGAGAAGATGAGAAGAGATGACTGGATATCTTGCTCTCTACTTTTAGTTGTCTTGTCGGGCTATATAGTTGCGCATTCCGCGACCGCCGCTGAAAGCTATGGGGGTCAGGGGGGTACTCAATTCACTGAGTTAAATCAGATCACGCGACAAAACGCGGATCAGATCGAGGTAGCCTGGACCTTCCGCACAGGGGACTTAACGGAGGGATTCACCCGAAAACGTCATTCCATGCAGACCCATCCTATCTATTGGGATGGCAAGCTGTATGTAAGCACCAGCAGCAACTGGGCCTTGGCAATAGACGCTGCAACCGGAGAAGAAATCTGGCGTTTCGATGCGCAGTTGCCGAAAGATATTGGCTATTCCGAAAGTGCTTCCCGTGGACTCAGTATTTGGCACGGAGAAAGCTCAGATTGCCCTGATCGGGTATTTCTCGGTACTCTGGTAGGCGAGGTGATCGCGCTGGATGCGCAAACTGGTGAGCCTTGTGCTGACTTCGGTCTTGCCGGTCGAGTCAACATGACAGAAGGGGTGGGAGAAGTGAGCTATGGGGACTATGGTATTACTTCGCCGCCGGCTGTACTGGGAGATCAATTGATTGTCGGTTCCGCGATTGGTGACAATCGTGCCGCGCAATTAGAACGTGGCATCGTCCGCTCTTTAGACGTCCGCTCGGGGGAGATAAATTGGCTATGGGATCCTATTCCCAGCGACCCAAGCGATCAGGCCTTTTTCAGTTGGGAAGAGGGCAGCGCGAGGCGCACCGGCGCGGCAAATGTGTGGCCGCCGATTAGTGTGGACGCAGAAAGAAACCTTGTCTATCTCTCAACCGGGTCACCCAGTCCGGATTTTTATGGAGGGGAACGGCTTGGTGACAACAATTACGCTAATTCACTGGTTGCTTTGAATGGGACTACCGGGGCTGTAGTCTGGCATCAGCAGTTAGTGCATCACGATCTATGGGATTACGACATTCCTTCCCAGCCGACACTCACGGAGGTGGCGCTCAACGGTGAACGGCAGGCAGCTGTTATGGTCGTCACCAAGACAGGGATGCTCTTTGCCTTCGATCGGGACACCGGCTCACCGCTGTATGAGGTGAGCGAAAGGCCAGTACCTGAGTCGGACGTGGCAGGAGAGCGCAACTCTCCTACCCAACCATTCTCTGCCTTTCCGCCACTGGCGAGCCAGGGCGCGGTCACAAGCGATGATACATTCGGGCTAACCTGGTTTGATAAGCGCAGTTGCAATCGTATAGTGCGCGAGTTCCGCTCAGAAGGGCTGTTTACCCCTCCCAGTTTACGAGGAACTATTTTAAATCCCAGTTACGGTGGCGGTGCCAATTGGGGCGGTCTTGCGGTTGATACCGATCGGCAAATCGGGATCGTTCGTGTCAATCAAATTCCAGCCCTCGTACAACTCATTCCCCGAGATAATGCGGAATCAATTATCGAAAACGGTGATTACGGGGACTGGGAAATCGCCAGGCAAAGCGGCACGCCCTATTTAATGGCTCGGCGCATCTTCCTTTCTTCCCTGGGCTTACCCTGTACCAAACCACCCTGGAATAAATTGGTTGCTGTAGATCTAAGCGCCCAAGAAATCCTCTGGGAAGTTCCCCTGGGAACCATCCGAGATCTCGCGCCGGCTATAGTGCCGAATTTCGAATGGGGTGCGCCTGGCTTGGGTGGCCCACTTGTGACCGCATCGGGACTCATTGTAATCGGTGCGACCACCGAATACGCGTTGCGGCTATTCGACATAGCAACGGGGGAGGAGTTAAGAAAATTCGACTTACCGACCGCGGCAATGGCGACGCCAATGAGCTATGAACTGAACGGTAAGCAGTACATCGCGGTTGCGGTAGGTGGACATGACAATTTAGATATGCCCCGTGGTGATTACGTCTATGCGTTCGCTCTGCCTGAATGAAGCTTGATGTTTAATGACTAACAGTAAAGAAGAAAGAAGGGAGGACTGTCGTCCTCCCTTCTTTAGTTAGTCATCGAGGCCAAAGGTATAGACCACGTTGCCCGAAGCTATGGTTACGTATTGTTCACCGTCTATAGAGAAGGTCATAGGAGCGGCGTGAACGCGGCGCCCCAATGAGATGTTCCACAACTCTCGCCCGGTTTCTGCATCCAGGGCGAAGAAATAGCCATCGGCGCTGCCGGTAAATACGAGTCCTCCAGCTGTTGTTGTTATGCCTGCCGAAGATCTTGGCATAATGGGAAATTCCCATTCAATCTCTGCCGTGGTCGGATCGATGGCGCGGATTGCGCTGTGAAATGCGTCCATGGGTTGGGTATAGCGGCCGCCACCGCCGGTAAAGCGTTCACCTTCCTCGTAGTCTTCATCCCGTTTGAAGAATTCCTGTTCGCCATCGAATGAAGTGACGTAGAACAGTCCTGTATCCTGACTGTAGCCTGGTGAATACCAATTGGTCGCGCCGACGATCGGAGGTGACACCATGATGCCTTCATAGGTGGGAGCCATGCCCGGTACCCTAATGGGAGCACCGGTTACTGGATCGAGCCCTTCCGCCCATGTCACAGAGGCAAATGGTTTACCAAACAGAAACTGACCGTTGCGACGATCCAGGGTATAGAAAAAGCCATTGCGGTTTGCCCATAGCATGGCAGGCACTTCTTCACCGTCGATTTCGATGTCCGCCAGAATGGGAATCTGGATCGAGTCATAGTCGTGAACATCGTGTGGAGTAAATTGGAAATACCATTCCAGCTCGCCGGTGTCGCCATCCAGGGCAACTACAGAATCCGAATACAGGTTGTCTCCCAGGCGTACGTCACCGTTCCAGTCCGGCCCCGGGTTGCCTGTTCCCCAATAAATCTGGTTCAGCTCAGGATCATAGGAACCTGTAATCCAGGTTGCAGCACCACCGGTTTTCCATGAATCGTCTGACCAGGTGTCGTTGCCAAATTCACCAGGGCCAGGTATCACATATTGACGCCATTCCAATTCGCCAGTCGCGGGATCATAGGCATCGATAAAGCCCCGAATACCAAATTCACCTCCGGCGATACCAGTAACCACTTTGTCCTTAACGATAAGCGGAGCGGCTGTCTTGCTGTAGCCAGAATCGTAGGGCGCAACTTCAACGTCCCACAATAAATTACCTGTGCGCGCATCAATCGCGACGAGATGTGCGTCCAACGTGGACATAAACAGAGTTTCCCCCAGAATCGCTACGCCACGATTGTTGCGTCCACAGCAAATCCGCAGGTCATCGGGCATCTCATGGTCATAGCGCCAGTACTCCCGGCCAGTGCGGGCATCGACGGCAACCACGTTGCTGGGTGCTTCGGTGATAAACATGATGCCGTCCACTACCAGTGGAACAGTTTCAGCGCGATCAATTACCGGAATCTGATACGCCCATTTCATTTCCAGTTGGTCAACGTTGTCGGTATTGATCTGATCCAGCAGGCTGTAACGCTGGCTGTCCAATGTGCCGGAATACATTAACCAGTTGTTGGGCTCGTTGCGTGCGTCGACCAAACGTTCCCAGGTGATAGGGGAGAAGGCAGGCGTTATGACAGTGGAAAATTGATCTTCCTGGGCGAACAGTGGGTTCAGGCAGGCAAGGCCCAGAACAGTGCAGATGATTCTTTTCATTGGGATAGTACCTCGCGGCGTAAGGAGAACAAATAGGCAACCAGATCATCGAGTTCGCTATCGCTGAGCTCTCCTTCGTAACTGGGCATGGTGGATGCTTCCACCCGTTGGTAATTTTGAACCTGGCTTTTGCGGAATGACCAGAGGTTTTCATCTTGATCCATGATGCGCAACGCGAAGCTGTCTTCTCCCATGCGAAACCCTTCCCGTTGTTCACCGTCTGGACCGGTCACACGCACTGTCCACCAGCGAGGTGCAACTTCTTCGTGGGGGTTAGTCATGGCAATCAGTAGATCTTCCGGTGTATTGTCTTCGCCGATTCGGGAAAGATCAGGGCCCATGCGACCACCAGCGCCATTCACCATATGGCAACTGGTGCAATCGCCTTTGCCTGTAAACAGACTGGCGCCACGATCAGCATCGCCATCGAGTACCACGGAACTGGGGTCATAGCGTAAAGAGTCGATGTAAGCCACCAGTTGCCATACAGTGGCGTCCGGCACATCGGGTGCAACAGGTAACATGGCCGTGCCCTGCACACCGTTGCGTATCACATTGAAGATACCCACATCGGTGCTGGCATTACGTAGCCGGCCGGTCAAATTAGGTCCGCCGGCTTCATCATTGCCTGTAGCATCGAAGCCATGGCAGCGGGAGCATTGGCGCTCGAAATAGCGTTCGCCCATGCGAATGTCCACGGCAGTGTTGTAAAGATTGCCTGCATCTTCGGCGGTGCTGTGTGGGGTGAGCTGCATTGCACCAGCAATGACGAATGCGCTCAGCGTCGCCAGCAATTTAGAACGTAGCGATGGAATAGAGCTAACTTTCATACTCACTCCTCTGTTGTTATTTTGGTGGTGAGAATGGTCAGAGCAGCCCGTAAAGTCAGGGCTTCAAGAGCCTTAGTGTATCACCCGTCGATTCGGATGCAATGGAGCTGAACAGGTAGTATTAGCCTTTTATCCGTGCTTTGCGATCACACCATTACAAAAGCGGTCAACAACAAGAAATAGGCAAGCCCCAGGCTGTAATGCAGTTTTCGGTTATCGCTGACCAGCGGCGGTATCAGCAGGATCAGAGCGGTTGCGCGAATGATATTCTCTGGGTCAGCAATAGGAATCTGCAGAATGAAAATGTCAGCAGTAATCAGCGACGACACCATCACCATCGCTAAGCCAAAAAACACGCGATGGTGCTTGAAGTAAAACTCTTCGAGGTCCAAATCTGCAGGTATTTGTCGACCCGGCAACATGATCAATGCGCCAATCACCAGTGCCGCTGTCTCAACCAGGATATGGATGAGGTCGAACATCGACCAGTCGGTGATCACACTGAACTGCCAGAATCCCCACCAGAACTGCACCATTAGCAGCATGATGAAGACTGACCAAAACAGGTGCAGGGCTGAGAACTGGATACGCTCCCGCTGCTGAATCATTCTGGCCCAACAAATCATAATTTCGCCCATGCCCAGGGCCAGCACGATAGAAACGAGAACCGAAACGTATTCAAATTGGGACATAAGGTACCCTGAGCGAGTCGGGACTAAAGAGAATAGTTCTCCTTTCTTAATTCGAATACAACGTAGTCGAATTTCACATCACCATGCATGCGAAAAAACTCTCCCTCGCGTTTTACTCCGCCAATTTTTTTCACCGCTTTCTGGGAACGCATATTGTCAGAGCCAACCCAGAACAACACGGTATCAACAAAAGTAAAGGCATGTTCCAGCATCAGCTTCTTAACTTCTTTGTTGTAACTGCCGCCCCAATAGCTGCGCCCCAGGAAAGTCCAGCCGATTTCGATTTCACTCCGCTCAACATCGAAGTCGTTGTAGCGACTGGACCCAATCAATGTACCTGATTCCCGGTCGACGAAAGTAAATGCGCTGCCACACCTGATGGCATCATCGAAGAAAGCCCGAAATTGTTCTTCCTGATAACGATCAGTTGCAGGGTGTTGCTCCCAGACCAGAGGGTCGCTTGCTACCGCGAACAGGCCAGGCCAGTCCTCTTCGGTAATTGGGCGAACCGTGAGCCGAGGGCCTTCAAGGGTAGGTTGTAGATCGGGGTTGGACATGCCGCTTTCCTTGTCTTGTTTGAATCATTACCTGGAAGGTAATTGATAGCATAACCCGCTCGACGCAAGATGGCGCCGATGGACGTTAATTGAAAGATAAATGAAGGCTCACCAATGCTGTTTGTTCATGGAGAAACTGTCATGAAGCACCAGAAAACACTCGCTATTATACTCTTAATCCCTTTCTCACTGCTCAGCATCTACGCGGTGCTGGAAGTAGGCTATTTCGGCATTTTTGATTATCACCGGCACAGCCCTGCTGGGTGGCAGGTTTTTACTGACCTCGTCATCGCACTGGTTCTGGTGCTTACCTGGATGATTCCTCAGGCCAAACGGGAAGGGCGTAATCCCTGGCCTTGGGTAGGCATCACGCTCTTCCTTGGGTCTATCGGACCACTGCTGTATCTCGCCACTGCGAAGTCGGCAGGCAAGGTGGATGCAGAAGCATTATCAGTCTCGGCTGGTTAGCCTAAGCATTGTATTGAATGAGATCCCACAGGTTGCCGTAGAGATCGGCGAATACGGCAACCGTTCCGTAGTGGTGTTCTTGAGGTCCACGTACAAACCTCACGCCGTTTTCCGTATAGCGATTATAGTCTCGCCAGAAATCATCAGTTTTTAGGAACAGAAATA
>JAKSCP010000137.1 GCA_022360535.1 Pseudomonadales bacterium
AACAGGAACTGAGAGAACACGGCCAGAAACACAGCATAGGCCTTCGCATTCAGTAGATTTATCAGAAAACCATCCACGAAGGCCGGTTGCTTCGCACTGGCTTGTTGGTCTTCAGACAGCACTGGTGCGCTGGCGATTTTGTACGCCAGATAACAAATGTAAGCCGTGCCTAAGGTCTGTACGACAACTCTGACCCCAGGAAAATTCTGGAACAAGGTGGCGAGTCCCATGGCTGCGCCTGAGATTACTACTGCCAACCCGACAAGAATACCGAGCAGAAACGGCACACCACGGCGAAATCCAACGCTGGCCCCGGTTGCCGCAAGCGAAAGTGTTGCTGGGCCCGGAGAACCCATCAACATCAGTGTTGCCAGCAACAAACTTGCAAGCGCTTCAGCCATGAAGTGCAACCTCGGAAAAGACTGGTACTTGGAATGTAGCTAGCGCTGCATTAACTGTAGACAGATAACTACACGACGAGACTTTCGGATTTGATGTGACAGCCAGGAGAGATAGCTGGGTCACGATAGAGAGATCTGACGATCTCTCCACAAAAGAGGCAGCTAGCTTACAAGAATTTGCTAGTCAGCGCCAGCGACTAAGGGTGTGTGAGTTGTTGACCGGGTGTGAGAGCTTCCACTTTCACGTTTCTTTGCATCGCTTCATCCAAAAGCAATTCGAGGCTGTTGCTGACTTCCTCATAATACGGTGGATCATTCAAACCATAGTGAATGGGCAAGATTGCATTTGAACGCAAGAGGATATTGGCATCTACAGCCTGCATCGGCGTCATGCTGGCTACCGATTTCGGCATTGGATCCCGCAGTACTCTCGCCCCATTAATCGGCAGAAAGGCCATTTGAAAGGGACCAAACTGTCGGCCAATTTTGTCCCATTCACCGTGCCACAACGTATCACCGGCATGCAGATACCGCTTGCCATCGACACTGACCACCCAACTGACCTGGGAATCACCAAATCCATCCACAGCAGGCACCGCGGTAAAGAGAAAACCACCTCTGGCAACTGGCACCCACATTTTCGCAGGCACCACCCGCAGCCCTCTCGAGGCGACATAGGTTGCCTCATCCTCATGCACGATCACGTAGCCTCGTTCACCCAGAACTTCTTTTAATCCTGCAAAGTCAAAATGATCGTTATGGGCATGGGTGATCAATGCATAACTTCGACCAGTCTCAGCAGTAAGAGGCACTAGTCCACCTGGCGCATTACCATCCCAGATGTCGGTTCCTACCGCGTCGATGAAAACAGTGGTGTCTTCATGCACCAACTTAACGCCGGCCCAGGTAAGTTTTTCAACAGTAACTTCCGCAGCCACCTGCATGGTCGTTGCGATAAGCAATAGTAGTAATACTAACTTCTTCATAACCTCGCCAGTTTCCTTTTCCAGCTCGCAAGCTCTTTTCGGGCTGCAACTTAACAGCTACACTTACATTAGAAAAATGAATTTATTTTATGTTTACATAATATTTTATTATGTTGAAAGATCTCTCATTGAAAGACCTGTTGTTGATAAGACTCATCGCCGAGGAAGGATCTCTTACCAAAGCAGCCAGTCTTATGCATGTCTCGCAACCCGCGGCCTCGCAGCGACTGTCTCAGTTGCAGGCGCGTCTGGGTGATGAGTTATTTCAAAGGCGCAATGGCTCCATGCAGCCTACTGTGGTGAGCAAGCGTCTGGCACAGGCCGGGAGGTTGATTGACACTGAGTTGGGTAAAGCCTGGCAGGACATAGAGAATCACCTCAACAACATACCGGCACAACTCAGAGTAGCCACCCAGTGTTATACCAGCTACCGCTGGTTACCATTCGTCCTGCGCGAGATGCATAAGAAGTTTCCCAACTTAAATATAGATGTGCTCCCTGAAGCGACTGAATCTCCTTATGCTGCGCTCATGGAAGAAGCAATTGATGTGGCCTTGATCTTCAATAAGCAATCGGGCTATGCATTCCATGAGCATCCCCTGTTCCAGGATGAACTGTTTGCCGTCATGCACAAGGATCATGAATTTGCCAGGCGCCACTATCTCACCCCTGGGAATTTTGAAGATCAAACATTGGTACTCTATACCGGTGACAAGCACGCCATTGTGGAAGAAGTACTAAAGCCTGCCGCCGTGCAGCCTGGCAGGTTAATGCAAGTACGAATGACCGAGGCCATTGTGGAGTTAGTGCGATCTGGTGCCGGTATTGCAGTGTTGTCAGGCTGGGCAGTCGATGACATTGAACACAAAGAAGATCTCAAGGCCGTTAGAATCACTCAATCTGGATTCATCAGACAATGGCTGGCTCTCACCCAGACACCCTCAGTTCCCGAATATACGCAACATTTTATAAGCTGCCTGAGTAAAGTCGGGCAATTGATTGAACAACCTAATTGGCGCAGAACCATTCGCCGCAAAGGAAGCCTCACCCTATGAATGCAAAAATCCTCGAAGTCTGCGTCGGTATGCCGCAGGAGATTGAAGTGAACGGCAAACAGGAACTGTCTGGTATCTTTAAATCCCCTGTCGAAGGACCCGTCGAACTCTCCTTAACGAATCTCACAGGTGATGGTCAGGCTAATCTGAAGTTCCATGGCGGACGTGAGAAAGCGGTCTATGTGTACTCGGCTAATCATTACGGATTTTGGCGAAACGAATTAGTAATTGATTCACTTGAAGCTTCCCAATTTGGTCAGAATCTGACCGTTGATGGGTTCCCTGATGATGAAGTGCGAATCGGGGATCAATTTCAACTTGGCACCGCTGTAGCCACCGTTGCCCAGCCGCGTATTCCCTGCGCCAAGCTTGGAGTCAGAGTGGGTGACCCAGAATTTACTAATCGTTTCCTGATGGCTGGTTATCTGGGGTACTACCTCTACGTAGATGAACCCGGCGCGCTTAGCTCTGGTGATTCGATGACAATGATCAAACGCGCAGACAGAAACATCAGCGTGCGTGATCTGTGGCAAACCGTGTTTACCACCAATCGCGATGCAGAGCTCGCCGCTGCAGCGCTGGAGTTTCCCTACCTGGACGAAGGCTGGAAGAAGCGACTAAGGAAAATAGTCAGCGACCACGACAACATCAACTAAGTCCCCTCCGCGGCCGATAAATTCCATATCACCACCCCTTTTTGATTGGATGCCTCGCGCCATGGCTAAGCTCAATAAATTCATCTTTGTGCTCTTCGTACTGCTGGCTATCTGGTTTGTGGTCGCCCAGGATTTCACCCCCAGCATCTTCGAACGGGACGATGCCAGCATACCCCTCAATCCTGACGATCCTACTTTTGATCTATGGAGCCAGCTTCGTGACACCAGCGATGACCCGGCCCGTGAACCTGGACCGATCTTTCCAGGCCGGCTGCGTAATCCTGGCGTGCAGTCCTTTTTCCAACTCCCTATTGCCATCAACCAGCAGGACCTCATCGCGGGAGAAGTTGATGTGGCAATTCTGGGCGCGGAAATTGATATGGGGGTAGGTATGCGCGGCGCTGGCGAAGGTCCGAACGCACTACGCTCCAATCTTGGCATCGGTGGTGG
>JAKSCP010000075.1 GCA_022360535.1 Pseudomonadales bacterium
CCTTTTATAGCGGGCAACTTTGGTGGCAATGCATTTGTTTTTCGACCCGGTGTGGTGACTGGGGTTATTGCCGTAATGGCGTTTCTGGTGCTGGTCTCCTGTTATCTACCTGCCAGACGAGCGGTTGCATTGGAGCCAGGGGATGCGCTGCGTTATGAATAACCAGATCATAGGTAAACTGTTATGCAGCTGATCGCTGATCTCAAGTATTCGTTTCGGTTGTTGAGAAAAACTCCCGTTTTTTCCGGCACGCTTCTGCTAATCATTGTAATGAGCCTGTCGCTCTACCTTACGAGCTTTACTATCGGCGCAATGATGGGCAAAGAACCCATGCCGTTTCCGCACGGTGATTCCTACATTACTTTGCGTGCTCGAGACGCCGCTACTGGTGGTGATGTAGGTAGGCAGGAATTTGATGCCTATATTCTGAATCGTCTTCGTGAGACCTCTGAAAATTACATAGAACTTGGTGCATTTAATCGCTCTGTTTATGTGCTGAGTGATGGTGACTATTCCGAACGTTACGTCGGCTTTTCGATTACAACTGGACTGTTTCTGAGTACCGAAACCAATCCCATTTTGGGCAGAGCCCTCACTGCCGAAGATGCACAACCAGGTGCCGAGAGAGTAGTAGTGCTGAGCCACACCGTCTGGGAGAACTATTACAACTCAGACTCCGCCATCCTTGGCAAGGTCAGTCTGGTAAATGGTGTCCCTCATACCATTGTAGGGGTGATGCCAGAAAACTTCCGCTTCCCAAGTCCTGCACAGCTATGGACCCCTTTGACAGTCAACGAATCAGCCCAACCAGGTGATGGATTACCCCTGACGTTAGTTGGTGTCCTGGATGACGGTCGTTCCTATGCGCAAGCAGAGTCTGAACTCACTTCGCTGTTAACCAGGGAAGCCGAGGTGTTCCCCGACCATTATGTGAATCGAATCGGTTTCGTCCATGACTACTCTGATGGATTCGCGAGTGACGATATTCCTAATCCAGTGACTCTCATGAATGCAACCACACTCATGATTCTGACCCTTGCTGTAGTCAACCTTTCATCGATGTTGTTCATTCGGCTAAATGCCAGAAAGCAGGAGTTGCTGGTTCGGTCTTCTGTTGGCGCCAACGGATTTCAGCTATCGAAGCAAGTAATGCTGGAATCGTTTCTGATTTGCTTCGTTGGACTGATTCTTAGTCTGATCGGAAGTTCACTGCTGTTAAGACTGTTTGAACTTTCCATGCTGGAGCAGGAAATCACTGCTGAAGAGTGGTACCAGTTTGATCTCAGCTTGCAGGGATTCGCTGCAGGGTTCATGGCCATACTGGCCATTTGGTTATGCTCCTGCTTCTTCGTCGCACTCACTGCATTCCGCAGTAACCCAGGTGATGTTATGGAGGCGTCCAATAAAGGTAAAGACGCCGTTGCCAGTTCCACCACTCGCCTCATTGTGGGGTTTGAATTACTACTCTCCTGCTTTTTGTTGGTGTGCTGTGGCGTGCTGTTTTATCTCGCCAGGCAGGCAGTCAATACCGACTATGGAACAGAACCCGATGGTCTTGCTGTTGCATTTATGAACCTCACCGATTCCCGCTACGAGTTAGTGCAAAATCGCGTTGGCTACACCGAAGAACTTCAATCGGCCTTAAATGAACTACCTGGTGTGCAACAAGTCGCAATGACTAGCGCACTCCCTCAGCGCTTTGGTACCGGTGGAACTTACAGAATCGAAGAAATTGAGTCAGTCACGGAGAACTTTGCGCCTGCCGTGATGACGATTTGGGCAACCGAGTCCTACTTTGACACGCTGGAGATAAATCTACTGGCAGGAAGAGACTTTGAAAGCACTGATACTGCGGGCTCCGGTTTGGTTACCATTATTTCTGAATCATTTGCGCAACAGTTATGGCCCAATGAATCGCCTCTCGGACAGGTCATCTACACCACTGTTCAAGATCAAACTGAAGCACTTCGAGTAGTGGGGGTCGTACAAAACCTCCCTCAGGGTCGAACAGACCTCATCAGTCCGATACCCAGCCTGTACCGGCCAATGAGTCAGAACCCACCGATTAACTTGTCTGTTGTGGTAAGGCATCAGCCACAAGTACCAGTTGATGCGCTGACTCCGGAGATTCGCCGAATCGCCGCCGAAGTTGATCGCGATATTCCACTGTATGACGTGCGTTCACTGGAAGATCAAATTGTGAAAGATCAGGAGGGCATCGGCATTTTTGGCAATATCGCAGCCATATTCGCACTGATCACCTTAGTGCTGGCCGCTATGGGCATTTACTCAATCATGGCCAGATCAATCCTGTTTCGAACACATGAAGTGGGTGTTCGACGAGCGTTGGGATCAAGTGATCAAAACATCATCTGGAGCTTTCTAAAACAAAGTTTCAAGTTCCTGATCCCAACAACCACAGTTGGAGTCGGCGTTGGCAGCGTCCTGATAGTGACATTAACTAACAGCATGGGTGTCAGAGAAATCGATTTCATTCCGTACATCGTGATTGCAGTAGTTCTGCTTATGACCACCGTTGTGCTGACGGCAACATATCTGCCGTCGACCAAAGCCATCGCTATGGAGCCGGGGGATGCACTGCGTTATGAATAGTTACC
>JAKSCP010000342.1 GCA_022360535.1 Pseudomonadales bacterium
ATACCGGTCAAAGGGTTAGCAGTCAATAGTATGGCATCAGCCTCGTAACCAGGAGCCAGTTTGCCGAGATTGTTTTCGCGACCCAGATAGCGCGCAACATTTACGGTGCTGGTGGCCAGCGCCTCAGCGGGCGTCAGCCCGACGTTGACCAAATGGCCAAGTTCGTCATGCAAGGAAAATCCGGGCACCAGATAGGGATTTGGCGAATCAGTTCCAGCCAATAACGGCACTCCTTCCAGATGGAGCGCTCTGGTCACTGCGGTACTGGTTCTGAACCCTTCCCTGAGCAATTCAAATTCCTCCTCACCGAAGCCTGCAACAAGTTGCCGTCGAAAGACATCCCAGTGCTCAGGCAACCAGGCATCTTTGACATGTTCAGGCAGGTACTCCAGATTTGAATTGGCAACACGTCGCTGTTGAACTTCCGGAATGAGCCAGGTCATGTCTTTCACGCTCAAAGTTGGCGTATGCCAGATTCCGCTGTTACGCGTCAGAGTGGCGACGGCATTCAGCCTTGCCGAATCGACTGGTACAGCCATGGCCAGTTTTCGCCAATGCCATCCCGGCAGAAACGGAGAATCCAGAGGCTGGATCGCATCATCATAACCATCCAGGTGTTCTATAGAATGCATCGCCTGTTGCTCAAGTATCGATTCCAGTCCAACCCGGTATGGCACATGGCCCGCAACTTTCATGTTGAGCTCAGCGGCGGTGGAGACAATCGCTGAAAACACTTCTGGAACAAGCCCGTGATAGATCTTGATAAAATCATATCCTGCAGCGTGTTGCTGTCGAACAAGCTGCTGTGCCTCTAACGCTGTCCTGGGAACTCGGTAAGCTGGATCGACTGGAGGATCGCCATCGATAATCGGCCCGGCACTTACAATCTCCGGACCAGGAATCTGACCCTGATTTATTCCGGCTCGCCATTCCAGAATCTTTGCATTGCCCTCCATCTGCCGGACCAGAGTGACACCATTGGCAAGAAACAACCAAAATATCTCCTTATTATCGAAGTACTCCAGATGGACATGCATATCAGCAAGCCCAGGCAGCAGAAAACCGCCCTCCCCGTCGATGACCTTCCAATCAGGCAACGCAAGAAACTCCGACATAGGACCGACGCTCTTGATCTCATCTGCTTCCGTCAGCAAGAAGTGATCAGGCAAGACCGCGTCGTTCTCGACATCGACAAGATTGATGTTGGTGATTGCCAGCGACTGAGCGAACGAGGACGTACAGCTAACGCAGCAGAGACATACCAGGATCAAATATCGCATTGGTTTATCCTCAGTGTGTAAACCCAATGACCATAGCCGCGATCCTGCAGACCACTAAGTGAAAAGGGCCAGGACGGTATGCTGAAGTTGTGGGATGGACTCAGCTGGAGTTCTGAGTCAACAGGGATTCAAGGGCAGACCGATAGTGCCGGCTTACCCGCAGGGACTTGCCATGCACCAATTCTACTTCGCCATCTCCATGGGTGGTACGTCTGAACTTTCTGACAATTCGAACGTTGACAATCGAACTGCGGTGGATACGGACAAACCATTGGCCTGGCAGTCTTGTAATCAGATCCGATAGCGGACGTCTCACAATATGCACCTGATCTCCATGATGTATACAACTGTAGTTGCCCGCCGCTTCGATGTGACTGATCTCCTGGAAAGGAATTCTTACAATCTCTCCTTTTTCCTGAATCGATATCATTGCGTTTGCATCGGCCGACTCAGCCGTGTCGGTGTGCGCTTGCGTGGTATCAGATATCTGCATGTGCTGACGTCGGGCATCGACTGCGCCAAACAACAAGATGGAGAGCATCAACACCGTAACAATCAGGCTATTTGGCAATAGCTTCGTCAATCCCACATGAAGCCAGAATTCCTGCAGACCATCGGTGCTGCTGCCCCAGTTATCGAGAGCAATATTGAGCAGGCCATCAAGCGTGACATGAACAACGACCAGCAGCGCACAAACTGCGGCTATTAGAGTTACTCGCTTCAATTGCCACCAGGTAGACAATATCTGTTGGTAGGTATAGACCAGAAGGGGGCTAAGTAACACCCACAGCAGAATATCCTGAAACGAGATTGCCAATCCCTGTCTAAAAGTGATTTCGGTTAGGGAATTCGCGTAGTACAGGTAAACATTCGTGGCGTAGACCGGCACCAGGATCAGCCAACAAATGCTCGAATACAACAACCAGTTTCTGACTTGAATCTTGTTCATCATAGTCTGATTTTGGATCATCCGACCCAAAGAGATTAAAGCGAGACCGGGCGCATAATTCTCCCAAATCCGCTCAGAGTTCAGGGCTCCCTTACCAATTGATTTACTATCCGCAAGAAGATTACCCTTACTGATCAGGAAAGCCTCGCAGCTTTCAAGCCAATATAAAACAGCCCAACATAACAATTAGAACAGATAAAGGGTCACACAATGAAAACCAGAATACTGATCCTGGCGGTGCTGCCGGCGCTATTCCTTACTGGATGCGGCAGTGAATCTTCTCAATCTTCTTCAACCAACGTTGAATCGCCCCCGAGTTTCGCCAATCAGGCAGCTGCGGGAGTAGCAGCGTACGCGACCAATTGTGGGGCATGCCACGGTGCCGAGCTGCAGGGCACGGCACTTGGCCCGATGCTTAGTGGCAGCGGATTTCTGGGTAGCTACGGTCGCCAATCTCCTTTCGAGTTCTTCAATTTCCTCAAAGCCAACATGCCACCTGGTGGCAATGCTGGCATCAGTGATGACGACTACTGGGCAATAGTTGCCCATGTCATGCGCGGCAATGGCGTGGCCGATTTGAACCCTGCGCTGGATGCAACCGCCAGTTACGCCATGGCAACTAATATCCCTGGAGTAAATCCGGCACTCACCCAACAACGCATCGAACCAGACAGACCTACCGGCGTGGTTGCAGCTGGTACAGTTGAGAACTATGCGCCGGTCACTGATGCCATGCTCTCTAATCCCTCACCAAACGATTGGCTGATGTTGCGAGGAAACTATCAGGCCTGGAGTTACTCAGAGCTGGACCAGATCACTTCAGGCAATGTTGACGACCTGCGTCTGGAGTGGATGTGGAGTATGCATGAGGGAGATTCCGAGCCTTCTCCCCTGGTCTACAACGGCGTTATTTATCTCATTAATACCAGCAACATTATTCAAGCATTGGATGGCAAAACCGGTGAACTGATCTGGGAACATCATGCCGGCCCCTTCGATAGCGAAGACATGCGCAACATTGCCATCTACAACGACAAGATTATCCACGCTACCACGGACGCTCGACTATTGGCATTGGATGCCCGCACCGGTGAGCGAGTCTGGGAAGTGGAGATAGCAGATGGCACCAAAGGCTTTGGTAACTCCAGTGGACCTATTGTGGCGGACGGAAAAATCCTACAAGGCTTGTTAGGCTGTTCACGCTTTATCGAAGATGACTGTTACATCAGTGCCCACGATGCCAATACCGGTGAAATGATATGGCGCTTCAACACGATTGCGGAGTCCACTGATCCTGGTGGAGACACCTGGGGCGGCATTGACGATTTGTTTCGGGCCGGCGGGGAAACCTGGATCACTGGTACCTATGATCCGGACTTGAATCTTACTTATTGGGGTACGGCACAGCAAAAACCCTGGATGCCTGCCAGCCGGTCACTGTCTATTTTTGATGCAGGGCTGTTTACCAACTCCACCGTAGCTATCGATATAGGCAATGGTGAATTGGATTGGTATTTCCAGCATGTACCTGCTGAAGCATTGGATCTGGATGAAGTGTTTGAACGAGTCCTGATTGATCGCGGCGATGACAAGTTAGTCTTCTCTATTGGTAAGCACGGCATTCTTTGGAAACACGATCGCGTCAGCGGTGAGTTTATTAGTCACAAAGAAACTATTTTTCAGAACGCTTTCGCTGACATCGATCCAGACACCGGCGCGGTTACTTACCGACAAGACATACAGAACGCGCAAATCGATCAGTGGATTTCGGTCTGCCCCTCTACTGCTGGTGGCAAAGACTGGCACTCCATGTCATACCACGAACCCACTGCCTCGTTGATCATACCTCTTAGTCAGTCCTGCCTGGAGATAGCAGCAAGAGAAGTGCCCCTGGTCCATGGCGCGGGTGGCACTGCAGCCAATCGCCGCTGGTTTGAGATGCCCGGCTCCGACGGCAACATGGGTAAACTGGCCGCCTACAATGTGGATACTATGGAAGAAATCTGGTCCTACGAGCAAAGAGCCGCCTTGCTCACTGGCGTACTGTCCACTGCCGGTAATGTCGCCTTTGTGGGAGACCTTGATCGATTCTTTCGTGCTCATGACGCCAGCACCGGTGAGATCCTGTGGGAAACCCGGTTGGGGACATCAGTCCAGGGTCATCCGGTAACCTTCGCTATCGATGGCAAACAGTACATTGCAGTCACGACCGCTATGGGTGCTCGCGGCGTGAGCCCTAGGACGGTGCCGCGCGTAGTGGCACCAGACATTCGACATCCTGGCAACGGCAATGCACTTTACGTTTTTTCACTATCGGATTAATCTGCTGATCCATTTCTAAAATCCCGAGAAGTGTTATGGGTAGCCGCTACGAGTCCCTGCGGGACGATCTCTTTGATTTCATCAAGGAACAAAAAATTTTCTTCGTTGGCACCGCCGCTAACGATGGCACCATTAACGTTTCCCCCAAAGGTTGGGATTCGCTGCGGGTAATGGATGCGAACCGTATCGTCTGGCGCAATCTTACTGGCAGCGGTAACGAAACTGCCGCGCACCTCTCTCAAAACAGTCGCATGACCATGATGTTTTGTGCCTTTGCCGGGAAACCGAAAATTCTCAGACTCTATGGCGAAGCCAGGGCCTATCACCCGCGAGATGCTGAGTTTGAAGAATTGGACAGTTTGTTCGAGCCACATGTAAGTAGCAGACAGCTTGTGGATTTCAGATTTGACCTGGTGCAGACCTCCTGCGGATTCGGCGTGCCTTTTTTCCAGTATCAAGAAGAACGAGACAACATGGACAAGT
Organism: Pseudomonadales bacterium; assembly: GCA_022360535.1. Lineage (GTDB taxonomy): Bacteria > Pseudomonadota > Gammaproteobacteria > Pseudomonadales > Pseudohongiellaceae > UBA9145. The sequence goes on from JAKSCP010000342.1 coordinate 5,035, forward strand.
GGCTGGCCACCAAGACCCAGGGCGACATTAAGGACTATTGGGAGCAACGCAATTCTATAAGCCTGGATGGCAATCCCACATACATTATGGAAAAAAGCAATGAGTGACGACACTGAAGTTAACAGCACTACTGAAGAAGCGCCTGCTCCCACAAACATAGGTCGTATTGAATGGCTGGATTTAACGGTTGGCGATGCGGAACGTGTCAAAAATTTTTATGCCAACGTGATTGGCTGGAAGACCGAAGATGTGGACATGGGAAGTTACTCTGACTTCAACATGAACCTGCCTGAAACCGGAGACACCGTAGCCGGTGTCTGCCACGCACGGGGTTCAAATGCCAACCTCCCCAGTCAATGGCTGGTTTATGTGCGCGTAGCCGATGTCAGAGCAAGCAGCGAAGAATGCGAGAAGCGCGGCGGCAAAGTATTAGATGGACCACGCCGCATGGGTGGCAGTAACTTCTGTGTAATAGAAGATCCCGCCGGAGCCTGTTTGGCGCTCATTTCAGATTAATGTGACTACTTTCAAAGGCAGCTGCCACTGCGGCGGGATACAGTTTGAGATTCGTAATCAACAAGAGTTGGCATCTCTGAAGCGTTGCGATTGTTCTCTGTGCCGCAAAAAGGGCGCCATCATGGCAACCGCCAGATTAGAAGACCTGGTCATCACTCAGGGAGAGGATTTGCTGAGCCTCTACCAGTGGAATACCAAAACCGCCAAACATTACTTCTGCTCTATTTGCGGAATTTATACTCATCATCAACGACGAGTCGCTCCAGATGAGTACGGCTTCAATGTTGCGTGCATTGAAGGTGTTAAACTCGATGAGTTGAAAGATGTGCCCATGACCGATGGGCGATCATTATCTCTTGCCGATGACCAATAACATGGGAAAAGTCGAGTCCATTTATATCGCTTCAGGAAAACGCGAGCCAGTACAACAAGTCCAGTCTGCGGTACTGGAGGCCGGCAAAGGCATTGTCGGCGATCGCTATCACTCACTCGCTTGCGCAACTCTCGCAAAAGACATGGAGGTGCCTGCTAATCATGTGAGTTTCGTTGCCGCGGAAGAGCTCGATGCGTTTATGTCACGGCACGATCTGAAACTGGACTATGGCGAGTTTCGTCGCTCGGTCATTACCTCCGGTATTGATCTCAATGAGTTGGAGGGTAAGCGATTCCGGGTAGGTGGTGCCGTGTGCTACGGAGAGGAATTATGCGAACCCTGCTCTTATCTCGCCAGAACAGTGCATAGTGCTGTCTTGCCGGAACTCGACGCCAGAGCTGGTTTGCGCTGCACTGTAATCGAGTCGGGCACTATCGAACCTGGAGCAACTTTTGAAGTGCTGGCCAAACCAAGCTAGAGTGGTCAAACCATGCGAAAACACTGTCTGACTTTTTTCCCTCTATTCTGTTTGTTCTTTGCAGGTTCAGTATCTGCCCAGGATTCCGACCCCTATCTGTTTGTCCTTGGTGTTGCACAGGACGCTGGCTATCCCCAGGCTGGATGTTATGCAGAACATTGCTTGCCCGGTTGGGAAGATCCCTCCCTGCGACGGGGAGCGACATCCATTGCGCTGGTGATTCCCCGCGCCAATAAGAATTTCCTTTTCGACGCCAGTCCTGACCTTCCGGAACAACTCTACCGACTGCGCAATGAGGCTGACTATAGTCTCGCTGGTGTTTTTCTGACTCATGCTCACATCGGTCATTACACGGGCTTGATTTACTTCGGTCGCGAGGCCATGGGAGCGCGGGGCATTCCAGTCTATGCCATGCCGCGCATGCACAACTTTCTGGAGAACAATGGCCCCTGGGATCAACTGGTGCGCCTCACCAATATCCGATTACGCATGATGCAGGATCAACGGAGTGTAGCTGTTCCGCAAGCAGCTGTTACCCCCTTTCTGGTTCCCCATCGAGACGAATATTCGGAGACCGTGGGCTTTCGTATCCAGGGACCCAACAGGACCGCGCTGTTTATTCCTGACATCAATAAATGGGAGGACTGGGATACCGATATTGCTCAGCTTGTAACAGAAGTCGACTACGCGCTCCTGGATGCTACCTTTTATGCCGATGGTGAATTGGGAAATCGGGATATGTCGCAGATTCCCCATCCATTTGCTACAGAAAGCATGGCATTGTTTGAGAATCTCAGCGCGGCCGACAAAAGCAAAGTCTGGTTCATCCATTTCAATCACACCAATCCTTTGCTGAATCCTGACAGTGAAGAAAGTCAGTTCGTTCGCGAGCAGGGCTATAACATAGCTACCGAGGGCATAAAGTTGCCCTTGTAATCTGGCACCGTCATGCTTCGATTCTCAGACGAACTCAGTTACATCCCCGGCCTGGTGCGCGGACTACAACAACCGGTGTTGGCTGGCGGTTTAGAGCTAAGAGAATTTACATCAATAGACTGCACGGCACTGTTAAACCATGGCAAGACACTCGTCCCAAGCACTGTGGTTTCTCAAACCGATAACAAGAACGAAGAATGGTTGCTAAACAATCTCTTTGATCTGCTGATCAGTCTATTCCATTCGCAGCAAATAATAAGCTCGCGAAAAACCTTTATCAGGGAGCGATTGAAAACCAATTCGTCCCGTACCGAGTTTGAATTTTTTTTCCCTTTGTCAGTCACACCGGAAGCATGCCGGCTCTGTTTCACCTGGCTGGCAAAACTGGTTCAACTTCATTCTTCTGCTGCTCAGGAAACTGATATCAATCACAAAACAGTGGAATCGGATCTCTCGGAGCTTACAGAGAAACTCTCGACCTACAGCGCTCCCAGTTACAACCGATTCGCCATAGCCAGAGCCGCGTTTGAGTTAGACTATCCCCTCTTTCCCCTGCATATCGATCTCTACTACCTGGGACAGGGAACTCACTGCCGCATGATGGCCAGCTCATTTACCGAAGACACCCCAGCCATAGCTGCCAACCTGGCAAAGAACAAGTTTTATACAGGCGAGTTACTGAGAACGATCGGACTTCCCAGCCCCAAACAGTTTATTGTCAACGATCATGAACAAGCGCAACTTGCTGCGGACAAACTTGGGTATCCGGTGGTCGTCAAGGCTGCAGACCTGGACGAAGGGAAAGGGGTATACCCAAACCTGAGCAATGCCGACGAAGTCTCAAAAGCCTTTGAAGCAACTCGTGAGCTAACGAATCGCACTCTGATGGAAGAGCATATTGAGGGTCAAACCCATCGCTTAACGGTCTTTCAGAATCAGGTCATACGAATTGTGCAAAG